>JBFFIY010000169.1:0-10684 GCA_041556195.1 Enterobacterales bacterium | reverse complement strand
ATTATGACATCCAGCGGTATTCCCATACTCGAGGGTTTAAAAATAAGCGGCCAGGTATTGTCTAATTTACGCTTAAGACAGTCAGCCCGTGAAGCGGCTATTCGGGTCTCAGAAGGCGCCAGTCTTAGACAAGCTTTAGGAGAAACCAAACAATTTCCCCCTATGATGTTGCATATGATTGCCAGTGGAGAAAACTCTGGAGAGCTGGAATCCATGCTGGAGCGTACGGCGGATTCTCAAGATCGAGAATTTTCAAATATGGTGAGTATGACGCTAGGATTGTTTGAACCTATGATTATTATCGTTATGGGTGTATTAATTTTATTGATCGTCCTGGCTATCTTAATGCCTATTTTCGATATGAACACACTCATCAATAAATAAGCGTTAAAATACTAGAACGTAAAAGACTAAACATGTTTAAATCGCTGAATTGCTAAAAATGGAGAAAAAAATGAATCTCAAACCGATAACACCCTTGCTGAAAGGGCCTTTACAACCCAAAACTACCCAGCAAGGTTTTTCTCTTATTGAGATTATGGTGGTGGTGGTTATTTTGGGCATTTTAGCTTCGGTTGTTGCTCCAAAGTTTTTTGGTGCGGCAGAAGAAGCTCGTATAACCCGGGTGAAGGCCGATTTCGCGCAACTTGATTCGACATTGGCTCTTTATAAGCTCAATAACTATTTCTTCCCATCGACAGAACAGGGTCTGGAAGCATTGGTACATAAACCTTCTGGAGATCCCGAACCAAAGAATTATCCGCAGGGTGGTTATTTGCCTCGCTTACCGAAAGATCCCTGGGGAAATCCTTATTATTACGTTTTTCCAGGAGAGTTTGGACCCTATGATCTTTATTCCCTGGGCGCTGATGGAGAAGAAGGTGGAGATGGCGCTGCTGCTGATATTGGTAACTGGGATGAAAATGCTGAAGAACTTTGAACCTGAATGAATAATCATAAGCTAACACTCTGATCTTAACGATATGATGAAAACAGCACCACTTAATTCACACCGAGGATTTACCCTGATTGAAATCATGGTGGTGGTGGTCATTATCGGCGTTTTTGCAGGCATAATAGCAGTCTCCATTAATCCTCAAAGTCCAGAAAGAGTATTAAAAAATGAGTCTACCCGTTTAAAGCATGTGATACGTATTGCTTTGGATGAATCTCAAATACAAGCGACAGAATTGGGTCTGCGCTTTGATGAAGAAGGTTATCAATTTTTAAGTTTGCAGGGACGAAGATGGATCCCAATTGCTGACGATAAAGCACTTGAATCACATAAATGGCCAGAGGAATTATTTTCGACTTTAAAAATGGAAGGATTTGCAGCTTTTAGCGATGATCCGGAACAAACCCTGGGTTTGGGCTTAAGTAAGAGGTTAGATCGAGAAGAAGAATTAGAAAACAGTGAAGAGGATGACTTCTCCCTTGATATTAATGATGAAGAAGATCCTCAAAAAAAACTACCAAAATTAACCCCGCAAATTTATATCTTATCCAGTGGTGAGATGACACCTTTTTCACTGCTGATGGAAATTGAGCATGAGGGTATGGATGAGCCGGTGTATTACCATCTTCAAGGTGAATATTCAGGCGTGATAACAGTGGATGGCCCGCTTAATGAAAGGCCGTCGAGCTAATTTTCATGAATTCAATAACTCCAACTCTACATAATTCAACGGATCTTGCTACATGCTATCCCAAGCATCCTGCTACAAACTATCCCAAGCATCCTGCTGCACTCTATTCCAGGCATACCGCTAAAAGTCAAAACGGTTTTACCCTGATAGAAGTCATGGTCGCTTTGGCTATTTTTGCTGCAGCAGCAGCGGGTTTGATTGGTAGTATCACGAATGCTACTTTTGCTGAAGATCAGCTTAGAGTGCGAACCGTTGCGTTCTGGGTGGCGCAAAATCGTATGACGGAAGTTTACTTGCAATCGCATTGGCCTTCTGTTGGCGACACCAGTGGTGAAGCTGAAAACATGATGGCTTTTGAGTGGCACTGGAAGATGAAAGTGGTGGCTACTTCAGCTAAAAACTTACGACGAGTTGAAATTGAAATTCGGCGAGATCCTGAGCAGGAAAATTCAGATGCCTTCCTGGTTGGTTTTGTGGGTAAATTTTGATGTTTATGCCAATAAAACCCATAGAACAAGACCAATTCAGTAAGGCGACCAGTCAAGGTTTTACGCTCATAGAAGTCATGGTTGCCATTGGTATTTTTGCCCTAATCAGTATCGCAGCCTATCAATTATTAACAGCGGCTATGCAGAACTCACAGGCACTGGAAATTTCCAGTGAAAAAATGGCTGAGTTACAAAGAGGCATGTTGCGACTTGAGCAAGATATCGATCAATTTGCATTTCGGCGTACACGAGATCAGTTTGGCGATGTTTCTCCTTTATTTAAAGGGGAGTCAATGTTAGGAGATTCAGGTAGTTATATTGAATTTACTCGTTCTGGTTGGAGAAATCCTGCTGGCCTTCCCCGTTCCGATCTTGAACATGTCATATATTTACTGGATGAAGGCACATTATGGCGATATAGTTGGTTTTATCTGGATAGAGATCATGAGGAAGCCGATCTTAAACGTCCCTTGATTAGGGGTATAGAGCAACTTAAATTTAAATTCCTAAAAGCTGAAAGTAGCGATTTACAGGGAGGTTCTCCAGCTTCCCAGGGTTCTATTCTAAAAAGCGGGCAGTGGCAAGAGCAGTGGGCTGTCACTACTTTTGATGATGGAAAAAATATACCTAGGGCGGTTTCTGTTGAGTTTGATTTTGGTGAAGGGGTGAAATTAAAACGTTTGTTCAGATTAGGAGTTAACACCCAGTGAATGTTCAAAGTCACCTGCTCCTGCAAGGACATCCTCAAAGACAAAAAGGTGTATTACTGGTTATTGTATTGCTGGTAGTTGCTCTTGTGTCAATATTAGCCACACAGACATTTGCCAGAGTTTCACTGGATCAACGTCGCAGTGCCAATATACAGCACAGCACTCAAGCCTATTATTTTGCATTAGGTGCAGAGGAGCTTGCGATGCAAATTCTTCAGCAAACAATGGATGGAGCTGATCAGCTTGATCAGGCTGGTGATGCTAACAAGCCTTCTTCGAACAGTCTTGTGTTGGGGGGGAAAGGTGAAAAAGAAGGTGAAGGTAAAGGAAAAAGTTCGGGTCCGGAGACTATCCATCTGGGGCAGCCCTGGGCAAGTAAGGGAATGGTTTTTCCCATTGATGGCGGACGTCTGGCTGGAAGTATTACCGACATGAGTGCTTGTTTTAATGTCAATTCATTGATTGATAAACCCATCACCGCAGGTGGAACAATTAACTTAACGACTGATCCTAATGCACCTCTGATTTTACAACCTGTGTTAGAAGAGTTATTCAGACTGGTACTGGAAGATTCAGATGCAACACCGCAGGCTCTGGCAGCTGCGCTCAGAGATTGGTTGGATCAAGATCAAGATCCTAACGGTTCTGATGGTGCGGAAGATAGTGTTTATCAATCTCGCAGTCCTTCTTATTTTGCTGGAAACACATTGATAGGTAGTATTGAAGAACTTAGAACCATTGAAGGCTTTACACCTGTGCTGGTTGAAAAAATCGCACCTTATTTATGTGCCCTGCCAGATAGCAAGATGAAATCTCTTAATGTAAACACCATCAAAGAGGAACATGCAGATTTAGTTGCTATGTTATTTGAAACCACCGATCAGGATAAAGCTCGTGATATCATAAGCTCAAGACCTGAAAATGGTTATGATCAGGAAGGCTTAAATAAAGCTATGGAAGGTTTGAAAGTCCGTAAAGAGGCAGAAGGAATGCTTTTGGTGACCAGCGATAGGTTTTTAATTAACGCAGAGGCGATTGTTGGAAGAGGTCATTCCAGATTACAATCACTCGTAAGGCAAGGTAAAGAAGGTGATCTGGAAGTTGTTACCAGACGTTTTGCCAGTAATTTTGGAACCAACACATCCAACACCAGTGAAACAACACAAGAAGATACTGATAAATAGAATTTTTCTCAAAAGAGAACAACAAATACAGTGAAATACTAATACAGTGAAATATTATGGTTGAACAAATTATTATCCAAATTCAGGAACAATCCTCTAATCCACTAAATTGGATAGAGCTTGATCAGGAAGGTTTAGAAATTAGCAGAGGACAGAACCCCTGGTCTGATTTGGCCGAACTCTCGCAAGGCTGGCAGAATCATGCTTTGTTCATAATGGTACCGGGCAGTCAGTGCCTGTTTATTGAAGCCCATATTCCAGCAAAAAGCCCACGACAAATTAGAGCTGCCCTGCCCTATAGTGTTGAAGAGCAACTGGCACAGAATGTCGAGACTTTACATTTTGCTATTGGTGAACAAAATGAAAAGGGCAATAGCATTGCATTAGCCGTTGATAAGCCCCTGATGTCAGAGTGGTTGAAATATTTCGATAAAGCTGAAATTACCCCTAAACAGATGACAGCGGATTATCTATGTGTGCCAGCAATTGCTGATAGTTGTCATGTCATTGTTGAAGAACAAACGGCCAGAGTGCGCTTTTCAGATGGAAGAGGCTTTAGTTGTGATGTTGATTTGCTTGATATGTTATTACAAAATGAAGTGCTACAACAAAACGATGACAGCCATGATGATAAAAGTCATGAAGATAAAAGTAGTGAAGAAAAAATCAAGCCAAAATTACTGCTACAAACTACTGATGAACTTGGTGAAGAACAGATGCAAAATCTCCAACAGGATTGGGAGGTTCAGCAGATAATTCTGGATGATGCATTTATTTTTCTGGCAAGAAATATAAATAGCAAAAATGCTATAAACCTGATGCAGGCAAGTTTTATTCGAAAGCCCCGGTCGAGTAAAACCTGGTTAACCTGGCGTTTACCTGCGATAGCAGCAAGTATAGTGGTTGCGCTGCAACTTGTTACCTGGGGAATTGATTATTGGCGTTTATCGCAACAAAAGAATGCGATTAAAACTGCACAGCTGACTATATACAAAAAGGCCTTTCCGGCTGAAAAACGCATTAACAACCCCGTACGTTTAATGCGCTCTCGTTTAAAAGCATTAGGAAGCAGCTCTACAGAAAATCATTTTTTACCTCTGTTAGAAAAATTCTCTCAAGCGGCAATTGCCATAGAAACAACGCAGTTGACAAGCTTATCTTATAAGGCAAAAAAAGGTGAAATCAACATAGACTATATAGCCCCGGATTTAGCCACCATTGAACGTTTTCAAAATGAGTTAAAAGCTCTCAATCTGGAAGTTAAACCCGGTGCATCCAATGCTGCGGGAGAAAGTTATACAGGGCGAATGACGATTAAGGAGAAAAGCTAATGTTTTGGCAATCTGCAATCGACTGGTTTACCCAGCAATCTGAGCGTGATCAGAAAATATTAAAATTCGGCAGTCTTTCTCTATTGGTTATCGTTTTTTATCTGTTAATACTGCAACCGTTAACTCAGGGGCGAGTACAACTCAGGAAGCAGGTGGAAACAGCACAACAAGATTTAATCTATATCAAGCAGGGCGCAGCACGAATTGCTAACTCAGGCAGCGCTTCATCTGGTACAAATGCTCAGTCGACAAATCAGGTAGTGAATTCAACGGCTCGTAAGCATGGTATTACTGTCACTAGAATGTCACCCAAAAAAGATAATACACAACTGGGTTTATGGCTAGATGAAGTAGAGTTTTCTAAATTGTTAACATGGGTGGACGAAATTCAGAATAAAGGTCTTTCTATCGAGAGCATTGATATTAATCAGAGTTCCAACTTGGGTTTAGTGAAAGCAACCCTGACTGTATCGAGAGGGAGTGCTAAATGAAGGCAAAATATTTGATAGCAATAGGAATAGCATTTTTATTATTATTTTTGATAGCTACTATTCCAGCTAGTTTATTTTATGCCTCAATTAACAAAATACCCAACTTAAAAGTGGAAGGGATCTCAGGAAAACTATGGAACGGTTCAGCAGCTAATGTTAGCTATAGAGGCCTCGATATGGGGAAATTACAATGGGATGCATCGCTCTGGTCACTTTTCACCTTAAGTTTAAATACCGATGTGGCACTAAAAGGAGCTGACAATGATTTGAGCGCTAATTTGACTTTGAATAGCGAGACTATAGAAGCTGAAAACCTTAAAGCGATATTTCCCGCAAACTGGATCCCTACGTTATCCCAGGCACCTGTTAAAACTCAAGGGTTGATGTTGCTTCGTTTCAAAGAAGCTCGCTTATCAAAAGGGTCTTCGCCATATATTTATGGAGCTATTTCCTGGCAAAATGCCGAAATCAAAACCCCTTTTGGTGCAAATTCGATATTAGGTAATATTACTATGGGGATCTCCACAGAAAATGGTGTTTTAATCGGTGATGCAAAAAGTGACAGAGATCCCATGGATTTACAAGCGAGTTTAAGATTTACCTATCCCAATAAAGTTCAGGCAACTGGCACAGTTAAAAATGAATTACCACCAGCTCTGGATGGCTTTTTTAAACTCTTTGCAAAACCTGATGGAAAAGGACGTTTAAATTTTGAGTATAACGGCCCTGTTCCAGGCTTATAACTCGTTTAACCACATTTGTTTGGTAATTGCTAATGAACATCAGTATTCCACCGGACTGGGATCAAATAGAAACCGTTTGTCTTGATATGGATGGTACGGTACTCGATCTACATTTTGATAATCATTTCTGGCTTGAATATTTACCGCAAATTTATGCTAAAGATAACCATTTAACCATACAACAATCACGCCAGATCCTATTTAAAAAATTTGACCAGGCAAAGGGACAGCTCAATTGGTATTGTCTTGATTATTGGACAGAGCAACTATCCATTGATATTGCCCACCATAAAAAAGCTGTGGCTAACCGTATTGCAATACGGCCTAATGCTATTGAATTTCTTGATTATGTTAAAGCATTGAACAAAACACTCTATCTGGTAACCAATGCTCACCATGATTCACTCAGACTTAAAATAACTCAAACAGGGATCGGGAAACATTTTAATGCGCTTATAAGTGCGCATGATTATGGTCTTGCCAAAGAAGAAGTGGGTTTCTGGTGTGAACTTCAAAAACACTATCCGATAAATTTAGAAAAAACGCTGTTCATTGATGATTCGAGATCTGTATTGTTAGCGGCTAAAAAAGCAGGTATTGGATTTGTTTTAGGGATCAGTCAACCAGATAGTCAACAACCAGCAAAACCTGTTTCAGGCTTTACCCAATTGGACAATTTTTCTGATATGATGAGTTAGATATGAGTTTCTGATATGTATAAATAAACAAATAAACAAATAAATAAATGAATAAACCTCCTAAAATCCACGCTATCAAAACCATTGCTAAAACTCGGCTTTTTTGTGTGGAATCTATGGATTTGGAGTTTTCAAATGGTGAAAAAAGGACTTATGAACGCCTAAAGGCAGGTGCTCAAGGCGCGGTAATGATTGTGCCTGTACAAAATAGAGATACCCTGTTACTCATAAGAGAATATGCGGCTGGCACCGAGCGTTATGAGTTAGCCTTCCCCAAAGGTTTAATTGATCCAGGAGAGTCTCCCTGTGAAGCTGCTAACAGAGAAATGAAAGAAGAAGTGGGTTATGGTGCAAATCAATTAACGACATTAAAAAGCTTAACCCTTGCGCCGGGTTATCTCAGTCATCTGATGCATCTGATTCTTGCTCAAGACCTATACCCTGAGCGACTCGTTGGTGATGAACCTGAACCCATTGAAGTTGTAGCATGGCCCTTAGCAAAGTTGGAAGAGTTGGTTGAACAAGAAGATTTCACCGAAGCACGAAGTGTCGCGGCACTTTATCTGGCAAGAGATTATTTAAAGAGTTCTTTGCACGAAAGAGTGATGAAAGAAAAATGAGAAAAAATAGCTCTGATTGAGGCAGAAAACGCAATTAATAGTAGGTTATTGACAAGTTTTCCAACGAAAAGCAGGGACATTTTTACTCAGCACCTGTTTATTCAGTATGTCCGTATGCTTCACCCTTCGGGGTTTACATGAAGATTTTTTCCAAAAAAATCTTTTGTGCAAAGATCTCTTAAAGACACTTTGACATGCTCCTTTTAAAAAAGGCTTTAAAAGGTTACTCTAAATTTTAGGAACTCAAAATATAATTTAACTGAATATGCACAAAGAAGGAATGATGAAAAATACATTACAGGACTTGATGGAAGCTGCCAGATTAGTCGCAGCCGAAGCCAGTTTTAAGATTATGGATATTTATGTGCGAGAAGACGTACAATTATCTATCAAAGCAGACAATTCGCCTCTAACACAGGCTGATATGGCAGCTCATCATCATATTTTACAGCGTCTGCAACAATTAACACCAGATATACCGATACTCTCTGAAGAAAATGCTGATGAAATAGCGGTGGAAACAAGATTGGACTGGAATCGCTATTGGTTAATAGATCCGCTTGACGGAACGAGAGAATTTATCGCACAAAATGGAGAGTTTACTGTTAATATCGCTCTGATTGAAAATCATCAGGCTACTGTGGGAGTTGTTGCTGTTCCGGCCAAGAAAATCTCTTATTTTGCTGCAAAAGGTATAGGTGCATTTATTGCGGGTTCTGACGAACAAGCTCATACGATTAAATGTAGAAAATTTGGAGGTAAAGGGGGCTTGCCTGAAGTGGTTCTTTCAAGACGAAGTGGTTTAGAGCATATGGATGATTATTTGCAAATACTGGGTAATTATCAAAGCAAGTCAATCGGAAGCTCCATTAAAATGTGCAGGATTGCAGAGGGGAAAGCAGATTTATATCCAAGATTGGGTAATACCAGTGAATGGGATACTGCAGCTTCCCAATGTATTATTGAAGAAGCCGGGGGTGCTATCGTCGATATGAAGAAGGGCGAACCTCTTAAATATGGAACAAAACCTGAATTGTTAAACCCTCAGTTTCTAGCCGTTGGTGAACCAGCCAATGAAAAATTCAAGTCCCTGGTAGGGCGAGTTGATTAACCAAACAAATCATCAATTTTATTCTATTTCTTATTCCGTGTTGTATTCCAGAGTAGTCATTCATGTTACTAATGATTGATAATTATGATTCTTTTACCTTTAATTTAGTGCAATACTTTAGAGAGCTGGGTGAATGGGTTAAAGTCTTTCGCAATGATGAAATTGATTGTGCAATGATTGAAAAATTATCTCCAGATAAAATCGTGATCTCACCTGGCCCCTGTTCACCGGATCAAGCTGGAATTTCCCTGGAAGTGATCCAGCATTTTTCAACGCAATTACCCATACTTGGTGTCTGTCTGGGTCATCAAGCACTTGCTCAGACATTTGGAGGCAGAATCATTCGAGCTGAAAAAGTGATGCACGGAAAAACTTCCACTATCTTCCATTCTAAGATCGGTATATTTCAGGATTTGCCCGAACCTTTAATAGTGACTCGTTATCACTCATTAGTGGTGGATATTTCAAGTTTACCGGAAGAGTTAGAAGTTACTGCATGGTCATATAATGAAGCTGGTGAGAAAGAATCGATTATGGCAATACAACATAAAACTCTCCCTCTTTATGGGGTTCAGTTTCATCCAGAAGCCATATTGACAGAATGTGGACATCAGTTACTCAATAATTTTTTAAAGCTATAATCCTGAAAAACGCAGTTGGAACAGCGTGATAGAATACGGCGACTAATTTGGAGAAAACATGAATTTTACAGGTACAGAAAACTATATAGCAACTGATGAGTTGCAAATGGCCGTCAATGCTGCTAAAACGCTGCAACGGCCTTTACTCATAAAAGGCGAGCCAGGTACGGGTAAAACCATGCTGGCCGAAGAGGTTGCAGAGGCACTAGATATGCCACTTATTCAATGGCATATTAAATCAACCACTCGAGCCCATCAGGGACTATATGAATATGACGCCGTTTCTCGTTTAAGGGATTCACAGTTGGGTAACGACAAAGTTCATGATATTGCCAACTACATTAAAAAAGGAAAACTGTGGGAAGCTTTTGCCTCAGAGCAACAAGTCGTATTACTAATTGATGAAATAGATAAAGCGGATATTGAGTTTCCCAATGATTTATTGTTAGAACTCGATAAAATGGAGTTTTTTGTTTATGAAACAGGCGAGACCATAAAGGCGGTAACTCGCCCAATTATTATCATTACCAGTAATAATGAAAAAGAGCTGCCCGATGCCTTCTTGCGCCGCTGCTTTTTCCATTATATCAATTTTCCTGATCTGGTGACCATGAAACAAATTATTGCAGTCCATTTTCCTGAGATAAAAGCTTCATTGGTGAAGGAGGCTATGGACATCTTTTTCAAAGTTCGAGAGCTTCCGGGTCTCAAGAAAAAACCTTCTACTTCTGAGTTAATTGATTGGCTAAAACTACTGTTGGCAGATGATATTCCTGAACACATTCTTAGAGATCATGACCCGTCAAAAGCTATTCCACCTTTATATGGTGCTCTTCTAAAAAACGAACAAGATGTACATATGCTAGAAAAACTGGCCTTTATGTTGCGCCGAGAGTCCTAGGGCGTGTTTACCTTTCATATTTGCCACTGCTGGAGACTATTTTTTTGTCCAGCAAGGCGGAAGAAATGTAATATAGTTGGTAACTATTCAGCTTACCCCTAAAATGAGCCATCTCATCGT
>JBFFIY010000168.1:0-10800 GCA_041556195.1 Enterobacterales bacterium | reverse complement strand
TTACCCCTAAAATGAGCCATCTCATCGTTCAAAAATGGTCAAATAATCGAGTATACTCACATTTTTTGCCTCGATCTGACTCATTTTAGAGGCAACCTGAACAGTTACGGGTACATGTAACAACTCGCTGAGTAGTTACAAACTATCAAGGATAACGATAGGAGGGAGCTATTTTTGGGAAGACCTGAGCCTGGCATTAATAAAGTTTGCTCAGTTACTGGCATTGAAACCATTGTGAATGATGCCGCGATAAAATAAAGATGGCCGTAATATCTTTTCAGTACGGTTATATGTTTATCGTACTGTTCTTTTATTTTGAAGCAATCCATTAAAAAAGAGCAGTAAATCCCTTCTAAAATCTATCCGTTAATTGAGTAAAGCCAATAAAAAAATTTGAAAATCTTGTTTAATGTCATTAAACAAGTCGCTTTTGTTGAATAATAATCATAAAAAAATATCATTTAAATCAGTTATCATAAATCCGACATAATTTGTAACAAATACGCCAGACTTAATAATTCAATAAAAATCAACAAGTTAATAGTGTGACATTGTATAGTTGTCCAAAATTCTATAGTGCTTGTCCATAATTGACGAGCAGCGATGGTTAAAAAATAAATATGATAATAGGACGTTAAGCGGAAATATTACTTAACTCAGGTTTAAAAATGTTATTTGAGCCTGGATGTTCTTTAAAAATATATGACTCATTGTTTATTGGAATCAAATTAGGGATAAACGCACTTTGAATTTGAATTGTTAACATAGGGCTATTGAGGTTTACCTTCCCTGGGTATGTAAATCTCTATAGTTTGAGAAGCTGGATTGTTTTGATTGGGTGTAATTCTTACTGAGACTGGATTTGACCAGTCCATATAATAGGAAGGTTTGAGTTTTTCACCTTTGAGTATTTGCACTTTTACCTGGCAATGTTGGCTTTTACAACGAATGGATTCGAGATCACCGATGTCCTTTAGTTGGGAATCGTTATAATAGCTATATTCGAGCTCAACCTGCTTTTGTTCGGCCCAGATCGGATCAATGGATTCATTCTCAAAAAGTTTTTTTGGGGGTAAAGCATTTAACTGATTGAGTATATTTTCAATTCGAGCGAGATCGTTTTGATTGAAAGTATCAAGTTTGTCTTGAATTCTCTTTTTCAGATCATTTTGATCAGGAAGGGCATTGGGATCGGGCTCCAGAGCATCAGTTTCAAGATGTTCTGCTGTTTTATCCGCTTGTGAAAGTGTTTTATTAGAGCTTAAATCAGGTGTTTTGGGTTTAAATTCTTTTTCATGTTGACTTGTCGATGATTTAGAATTTAAATAGGGCTCTGCAATTATAGGTGAAGTTTTTTGTACGGAGTCAAACTCCTCAGTTTTGCTTATAGGCTTAGTTAGGAAAAAATAACCTATAGCCAGACTCGTAGAAACTAAAAAACCCAGTGTAAATCCAGAGTGAAATTTATTCATTTTTTCCCGGTGTTATAAAACTATTTGAAAGTCCAGTATTGATAAATTGTACTATTCATAAGCATTTTGTCTATGAATAATAGAATTTTATTGAGCATATTTTTTAAACAAGGATACAGAAAGCCCGGGTATGCAACAAGCCTGGCAGGTAATTTTTTATTTACAACAAACATTTTATTCGAAGTTAATTATCAGGAGATTTAATTATGAAATTAAAAACAATTTTTTCAACAACTGCTATTCTTACTGCTATTATATTCAGCTATCAGTTAAAAAATGCACAGGCTGGAGCAATTATAGGTGGTGGTTATAAGGAATGTAAATATGATCATTTTGAAACAGCTACTATGACCCAATCCGCCCTTTTGGGTTGGGATTATGTGGGTAAAGATGAGGACTGCCCAATGCCAGATTGGCATTTACCGGATATTACTAGTGTAAGTGGTATAGGGACTAACGTTGTTACTATTGAGGGTAATACCACAGGTCAAAGACACTGCGTGGTTACAGGTACAGAAACAATTGTTGAGGAAGGAGAGATACAATAATTCCAATCCCAAAAAATTTGACAATGATAGTATTTTTACAAAATATAAGATTTATCCGGAATCATTTAATGATCATGGGTTCAGTAAGAGTATTCTTGATACTCTTACTGTTTGGTCTACATTCGGTATCAACATTCGCTGAAAATCTACGCTTTAAAACCTTCACAGTGAATGATGGACTCCCATTTAATTCTGTCAGAAGTATTATTGAAGATCAACAGGGTTATATCTGGTTTGGAACTGAACTAGGGTTAGCTCGTTATGATGGATATAGCTTAAAATCATATTTATCCGATAATGAAAAACCAAATTCTATTGCAGATCCTTATATTCTTGATCTGGAACTGACTGAAAATAATCAGTTATGGATAAGCGGTGAGAAAGGTCTAAGTCGTTATAATCGAGAGACAGATGATTTTACGGTTTTTACTCATGATGAAAAGAACACCAATAGTTTAAGTTCCAATACCATTACAGCACTTCAAGAGGATTCCAGCCATATATTATGGATAGCCACAGATAAAGGGTTGGATCGTTTTGATACAAAAAAAAATCAATTCCAACATTTTAAGCATAACTCAAATAATCCATTATCCATTCCCAGTAATAAAATTAGAACATTATTTCGCTCAAAAAAAGGTGAGCTATGGTTAGGTACTAATAAAGGTTTAGCTACCTATAATCATGATGGAGGCAACTTTAAAATTATAAAATTGTCTAAGGGGAAACAACCCAGTATTCTATCCTTGGCAGAAAGTCGATCGGGTATCATATGGATAGGCACAATGAGTGGACTATTTCAATATAACCCATCCACTCAGTTCGTAAAAAAAATACAGTTTGTACAAGACGTTGAATACGTACTTTCATTACTTGTTGATCAGGATGATAACCTCTGGGTTGGTACTTTTTTATATGGCATTTTTCGTATTGATCTGAACAACAAGATACTTAATATAAGACCAGATAAAAGTAATGCAACAGCGTTAACAGACTCTACCATATTAAGTATTTTTCAGGATCTGTCGGGTTTTATCTGGTTGGGTACCTATAACTCAGGTGTTAATTATTTTGAACCAAAAAATCTAAATTTTGGATCTTTTGATAATTCAATAAACAGTATGAATTGTTTAATTTCAACTAATATTTATAGTGCTTTGACATTAGATAATAATACAGCATTATTGGGTACCATAGAGGGATTGTTTGAAGTAGATTTGAAGCTTAAGGAATGTAAGAGCAACTTCATTAGTTCTGAACTAAATACCAGTTTGTCTAATAATGAAGTATATGCCATTTTTAAGGATTCTACTGGCTCTATTTGGGTTGGAACAGCAGAGGGACTTGATAAATTAGATAGTTCAAATGGAAAATTTGAACGCTTTGGTGATCAAATTAATAAAATAGGTGTGTATAAAATAATAGAGCATAATAATTTTTTGATTTTTGGTGGCGTTAAAGGGCTATATAAGTTAAATATTAAAACAAGAAAAATTTTTGCAATACCCTTTGAGAATAAAAGCTTACAGATAACTGAACTTTCTTCCCTTGACATTGATAATAATGGCGTTATATGGGCAGCCTCAGAGCAGGGGTTGTTCACGCTCGACAATAAACTCAAATATGCACATCAGGTAACCGTTAATGATAAACCATTAGTTGAACAAAAAGTAAGGGCAATGGTTATTGATAAAACTAATAATATCTGGCTAACCTTAGAAGGCTTGGGTCTGTTTAAATATAATATTGAAACACAAAAATTGATCTCTATGGGTGAAGAGCTTGGAATCACTATCAAGGATGGTTTTTCTGGTTTATATCTGGATAATGCTGAAAATCTATGGCTAAGTACTTTAAGTCTTGGGCTTTTCAAGATAGATAGAACCAGGAAAGACTCCACTAACTATCATGTTTCTGATGGTCTGAATAGCGAGATTTTCAATCCTAATTCCTTTACTAAATTCTCCGATGGCCGACTACTTTTTGGTGGAAAAACCGGCTTTAATATATTTGATCCAACTAAAATTAAAACCAATCAAACAGCACCCATAGTATCACTTACCCAATTAAAAAGATTTGGAAAAAAAGTTGTTCCCAATCTGGACTATGATGGCTTTAAAATAAATAAACATATTTCACAGTTAGATAAATTAAATCTCTCACATCGAGAAACGGTATTTGGTTTTGATTTTGTGGCAACGCATTATGCGGATTCTGCAAAAATCAAATATGCATACAGGTTAGAAGGTTTTGATCAAGACTGGACTTATACCACTGCGCAAAATCGCGGCGTTACTTATAATAATATTAGTCCTGGGGATTATACTTTTCAGGTAAAAGCACAAACCAAGAATGGTGTTTGGAGCAAAAAAAATGCCAGCATAAATATCATTATATCCCCCGCTCCTTGGTTAACCTGGTGGGCATTTACAATTTACGCCATTGCTTTTATTTTAAGCCTGATTTTCTTTATTAAAAAACGTACGCAAATTCTTGAACAACGTTCTAAGAAACTGGCAGAAATGGTTGCGATTAAAACCACAGAATTAATTGATGAAAAAAATAAAGTTGAGCAACTACTTTCACGAAAAAATGAAGAGTTTGCCAATGTTTCTCATGAATTTCGAACGCCATTAACCCTGATCCTTGGGCCGCTGGCACAGGTTTTGAAAACCAATAAAAAAGCAGATGAAATAAATCGTTTAAACATAGTTCAAAGAAATGGTTACCGATTATTACGCATGGTTGATCAACTTTTAAATCTGGAAACCTTTAGAATAAAATCTATTACCCAAAAGTCACCCCAGGCAACGGGGGAAATTATCAGGTTGCTGACAGAAGCATTTGCTGATCTTGCAGCAGAAAAAAACATTGACCTTAAAGTTAAAAAGATTGTGGATATTAACTTTGACTTTACCCCAGATGCCTTGGAAAAAATCGTATTAAATCTTTTATCTAATGCCATTAAGTATTCTAAATCGGGAGGTACAATTACCGTTGAAACACAACGTACTTCCAGTAATGAATTAACTCTTCAAGTAAAAGATACCGGTATTGGAATTCCACAGGATAAATTGGATACTATTTTTGAAAGATATAATCGAGTGCTGGATGAAAATAGCGAGCAGGTTACCGGGGCGGGTATTGGACTTGCTTTGGTAAAAGAATTGGTAAAGGCTCATAAAGGGTATATCGAAATTGAAAGTGAATTAGGTGTTGGTACAACGATCACCGTTTATTTGCCTATTATTGGTGAAGTTGAAGATGATCAGGTGAGTACTCATGCTAATGATGAAATTGTTGCTATGGAATTAATGAGCTTAACGCACCAGGCTGCAGCAACATCTCAAGAGACGAATGTTTTAACTCAGAGAGTAGATGAACACAAACCACTTATTTTGGTGATTGAAGATAATCAGGATATGCGGCATTACATTGTTGGCAGTATTACAAATAACTATAGAGTTATTACTGCAAAAAATGGAGAAGAGGGTGTAAATCTGGCGATAGAGGAGATCCCTGATCTTATTATCAGTGATGTGATGATGCCTATAATGGATGGTTATCAAGTTACCGAGAATGTCAGAAAAAATCAGAACACCAGTCATATACCCATTATATTATTAACTGCTCGTGGTGATCGGGAAAGCCGTTTAAAAGGCTGGCATCAAAAAGCCGATGAATACCTAACCAAACCTTTTGATGTAGAAGAACTACTTATTAGAATGCAAAATCTTCTGGAAATTCGAGAGATGTTGCAAAAAAGATTTGGCCAATCTTTATTCCAGGAAAAATCAGCAGTCATTGAACAGCAGGCTGAAGAGCCAGACAATCGAAATGAAAAGGAAGCATTCTTTCTGGAAAAGCTAAATCAGCAATTTGAAAAACATTATGTCGATGCAGAACTAAAAATAGAGATAATTGCCAGCAACATGGCCATGAGCCAACGCCAACTTTTAAGAAAGCTTAAGGGAGTTCTGGATCTAACACCGGTTGAATATCTACGGCGCTATCGTCTTGAAAAAGCCAGATCTTTACTGATGCAGGGAGAAGTAGCTAGTAATGTTGCTTATGATGTTGGTTTTTCTTCCCATTCACATTTTGGTAAGTGTTTTAAAATTCAATATGGCTGTGCGCCTTCAGAATATAAGGAAGGTCGTTACTAAAAGCCGTTGTCTAAGAATTCACAAATACTTATCACCGGGTTTTCTGCTGGATATGGCTTTGGCAGGCGTTCCATAAGCGATTTTGTAGGACTCAATATTGTGCAGGACTGTAGAGCCTGCACCAATAATACAGTGTTCGCCTATGTTCATGGTATTGACCAGAGTTGCCCCAATATTAATGGCTGAATGATGGCCAATGCGACACTTTCCCCCGGTACAAACGCCAGGAGCGAGGCTGGAATAATCCTCCATCACAGAATCATGGTCGAGAGAAGAATGGGTGTTTAAAATACAAAAACGTCCAACCTGGCTGCAAGTATTGATGGTGACACCCGCCAGGATCACGGTTCCTTCTCCTATTGAAACGTTTTTCCCAATAGTTGCACGAGGGTGAATGCTACTAACAAAGGCTAGTTTTGGACAAAGAAGTTGAATGTCTTGTACCACTTTTGAGCGTACAAAGTTATCCCCTATAGCAACGATGACACCTTTTAAGTCGAGTTGCTGCACAAGTAGCGGTAAATCTTCGGCATTGTGATAAACCTTATATCCCAGATCTTGACCATAATCTTCCAGAGTAGGCTCGAACAAGCCAACGATGTGGTATTTACCTTCCTGTTCTATCAAATCAATGACAACTTTTGCATGACTCGACGAACCGATAATGATGATATTATCCATAGTTTACTTTTAGAAAGTGAAGCTCTTTATTTCTGTTTATTGAATACAAGCTACGGTAGCAGAGTTTTAGTTACAACTAAAGGTTACTGAGAGATTGGCAGCTTTGTTGTTAATGTTTTTTTGGATAAATCGTGATTAAGGTTAACTGCAGTGCAACAATTTGTAAGTTAAGTTTTAAATTTAATCATAACTGGTACTCATAATAAACCGTCTAATATGGAAAAGATAATGTTTTATTTTGTTACACAATAAAATAAAAATATCACTATCTCATTGAAATAATTAAAATTATGTGTAATTCGAAATGTGATGCTGATGATTAAATGTCGTTATAGAATCATACAGAATTTTCTAAAAAGCATAGAATATTAATAGGTGTAGTTATTCTGTAATTTACTGATTGACAGCTTAATTAACCCTAGTTAGGTTCAACGGGTTGCTCAGATTTATTTGGTTTCTGAGTACTAAAATAAATCTAAAAACAGACAGGATTAAAAAAAGGGGAAAAAACATGCAGTTTTCAAAATACTCCCGTATATCAAGAGCAGTTAAGTCTGCCTTGGCATTCGGGGCACTTTGCACGGTTTCATCAGGCTTTGCTCAAGCAGCTGAAGCGGATGACGAAGAAAATGTGATTCAGATTGTGGGCTCGCACATTAAAAGAGCTGATATAGAAGGCGCTTCACCTGTTGAAGTCATTGGACGAACTGAAATCGAAAATTCAGGCTATAACTCTGTGCAAGAGCTGTTATTTCAATTGCCAAGTGTAGGTGCTGGAAACTTTAGTTCCTCTTCAAACTCCCAGGATTCCACCTCTCTTGGTTCAGCTGGGGTGTCATTCAGAGGGTTGGGCGCAGATAAAACTCTGATATTGTTAAATGGACGTCGTGTAACCAATAGTCCCTTTGCTGAAGGTATATCAACAGCTTTTGTGGATTTGAACTCTATCCCGGTTAGTGCCATTGAACAGATCCAGATATTAAAAGATGGCGCTTCTGCAACCTACGGATCAGATGCTATTGCAGCGGTTATCAATATTGTGCTGCGTAATGATTTTGAAGGTGCGGAATTAAGTGTGGGTTATGGAAATACTACCGATACTGATAGTGCTGAAACTTCATTTAATATCGCCTGGGGCGCCAGTACTCAGCGAGATCACGCAACCATTATTCTCGATTATTTTAAACGTGATGCTTTATTTTTAAGAGATAGAGGTTTTTCAGTTTCTGCCGATCAAAGCGCTAATCCTGAAGGTGATGATGCTCGGAGTTCTGCTCCTGAATTCATTAATTTTCAGGATCCAACAACAGGTGTGTTTTTTACCGATCCCGGTTGTCCGGCAGATAGAATTACTGATTTAGGTGTAGATGGAGAAATTTGTCGATTTAACTATTCAGACTTCATCTCAGCCATACCAGATGCAGAAAGAACCGGGTTAATTGGCATGTTTGATCATGAATTTAATAACGGAATCACTAGTTTCGCAGAAATTCAGTATCAACACAATACAGGTTCTACTTCAGGCGCACCATCACCCTCATTCAATGAGTTTTCATTGGCTGCGGATAATCCCAACAATCCTTTTGATCAGGATTTAACTCAATTCCGTCGCCGTTTTGTTCAAGCTGGTGCCCGTGTTTTTGATTTTGAAACTGACAATACCAGAATTTTGTTAGGTTTGAGAGGTATAGTTTCTGAGTGGGATTGGGAGGTTGGTTATAACAAATCAAGAAGTCGCCAAGTGGTAGATAGTGCCGGTGGTTTTGTTCGTAGTGATTTAATTCAAGAAGCTCTTGATGACGGATCTTTTAATCCATTTGGTGGTATTTTGGAGTCGAATCAGGCTGCTACTGATAATTTCTCTACCAACGTGCATCGTTCAGGTGTGGCTCATACAGACGTATTTGATGCAAAAATAAGTGGCGTTTTAACAGAGTTGGCAAGTGGTCCTTTGGCGGCAGCATTTGGTTTTGAATATCGAGAAGAAGATATATCAGATACGCCTGATCCACAATTTGCCCGACGAGTCATTGTGGGAACAGAAAATACTGCGGCTACGGGCTCTCGTGAGCAATGGTCAGCTTATGGTGAGTTTGTAATTCCGCTTATGGATAATCTGGATGTGCAACTTGCTGTACGTCATGAAGATTATGATGATTTTGGAACGACAACTAATCCAAAAGTATCTGCTCGTTATCAGCCAACTGATAGCTTAATGTTAAGAGCTTCATGGGGCACAGGTTTTAGAGCTCCATCTCTGGTCCAAACCGGGTTGGGTGAAACCAATGAATCACCAACTTTGATTGATGTTGTTCGTTGTCCTCTAACGGGAGCCGCGTTAGATTGTGGCGCAACGGAATATACTGCCAACTTTAGTGGTAACCCTGATTTGAATCCTGAAGAATCAGAGTCTATCAATATCGGGGCTGTATGGCAGGCGTCTGATAACCTGAGTTTAGGTATTGATTATTGGAACTATGATCTTGAAGGCGTTATTGACAAAGACACTCAAGGTCTCTTAGCACAAGAAGCACAACTGTTTCAATCAGCAGGCCAGTTGATGACTGATGTGATTTTCCGTGAACCACAAACAGCCGCAGAACTTGCAGCGGGCATTCCTGGTAGAATTGATTTCATCAATGATTCATTCTTCAACGTAGGTCAGCAGGAAACGGATGGTTTTGATTTTGATGTCTCTTATGTTCGAGATGTTGAATCTGTAGGTAAATTTTCATTCAATTTTAACTGGACGCATGTTTTATCATTTGATGAGCAAAAAACTGAATCATCTCCTACAGAAGATCTCAATGGAGAATATCGCAGACCTGAAGATCGTTGGACAGGAAGTGTCGATTGGGAAAAAGATGCCTGGGGTATAACAGCAAGATCGGTATTTATTGGAGAGTTTAAGGACAATAAAGATCTGGGAAAAACCCGAACTGTTGACTCTATGTTGACCTTTAATCTTCAAGCTCGTTATATGGGTATAGAAGATACTATCATCAGCGTTGGTATGGATAACGTATTTGATGAAGAACCACCATTCTCGGCTTCAGAATTCCAGGGTTATGAGTTTACAACTCATTCTCCAAGAGGCCAGTTTGCTTATGCAAGAGTAACGGTTAGTTTCTAAACCAACTAATTTTTGCTTGTAAATAAAAAAGCTGGGATATCTTCCCAGCTTTTTTTAACCTGGAAATAATTCTTTTGAAATCTGTTCCCAATCACGCCTTATTTTCATAGTGGGTACTTGATCCATTACAAAGTTAAAGTCGCAAGCTGGGCGTAATAAAGAAGTTGCCATTAACTTTTGTTGTAATAATTCAGGCTCCTGATCTGCTACAAGTTGATACGATAACAACAAAACATCCATTAATGTTTTATTTCCCTGGCACATAAAGAGAATGGGAGTGATAAGCTCTAATAATCGACTATGCCCAATAATGGCATCTCCAAAATCAATAACGCCACTAAGCACATATTCGCCATTCACTTTTTTAGCCATGAGATTCCATGGATGCAGATCCATATGAATAAAAAAAGTAGCATTATCATCAAAATAATTTGAGAGCTGTGATAAATAATCAGGAATTTGATTCACCAGATCTTTACAAACACCCTTGCGAGAGTGTCTTGGCACGGCATCCTCCATAAGTTTATCTGTATATGCTTGCCAATTAACACATAATGACGAGTTCATATCAACGGGCAGTTGATGCAACTCCCGGATAAAAGATCCAAGTTGTTTTATTATCGGAGTTTTTTTCTCTATTGAAAGTTCACTCCATATTTCAGCTAATAAAACGCCTGGTAGCATCGTCAAGACAATATACACCCAATTATTTATGCTTCCACTTGCAATCATTTGTGGGGTTTCAAGTGATAATTTATTGCTAAGCAAGCGCAAAGATTCGATTTCTGCAATTCCCTGAT
>JBFFIY010000167.1:0-10816 GCA_041556195.1 Enterobacterales bacterium | reverse complement strand
TCCTGCTCACGCCCCTTACCTACTTCCTATAGGCAAAGCTTCCGCATCCTGCTCACGCCCCTTACCTACTTCCTATAGGCAAAGCTTCCGCATCCTGCTAACGCCTCTTACTTACGTCCTGTAAGCAAAAGCGCAGTATTAGTTATTTATGTCCATGGATGGACTGTATGAAGAAAATGCCTGGACAGGCAATGCTCCCAGCATTGCTACTGCATACACTCCATCCATGGAGATAAGCAATTTTTTCTAAATCCCGTATTTCCAGGTGTCACGGGTATATACCAGGAAAAATATCAATTGCGGAATTCCGTTAAAAGACTATGCTCAATACATGTAGTGTTGTTTAGGATCTTTATATGGCAGAAGAGCAAGAAGTTGAGTTACCGGAAGTGCTCATGGCCAGACAGCCAATTTATGATAGTAATTTAAAGGTTTTTGCTTATGAATTATTGTTTCGTAATAGCGACGCGAACCAGGCTTTTATTTTAGATGGCAGCCATGCTACCTGTAGAGTCTTAATTAATGCCTATACGGGCTTCCGAGATGACAACTCATCAGAGCAAGTTCCAGCATTTGTCAATTTAACCCGTTCATTGTTACTCTCAGGGCAAGAATTACCTTTACCGAAAGAACGCATTGTTATAGAGATTTTGGAAGATATTAAAATTGACCAAGAATTGATTGTTCATGTGCAGAAGTTGGTTGACTCAGGCTATCAAGTTGCTTTGGATGATTTTATTCTTGCTGAAGAATATAGACCCCTACTGAAAATTGTTCAGTTTATCAAAATTGATATCAGGCAGTTGACCCCAAGGCAATTAAAAGAACATGTTACAGAACTCAAGAACTACCCTAAATTAAAATTGTTAGCAGAAAAAGTAGAAACCGAGGAGGAATATGAATATTGTCGCAATTTAGGGTTCGATTATTATCAAGGATACTTCCTTGATAAGCCGCAAATTATAAAGGGCAAAGCTGTTAGCAGTAGCACCCATGTGGTAATGAATTTATTAAAGGCGTTACAGGATGAAAGCGCTACTGCAGAAACAATTGCAGAAATCATTGGGCAAGATGCCGCATTAACGTTTAAATTACTCAGGGTGATTAATTCAGCTGCTTTTACTATTGCTAACAAGATTGAGTCAGTGCCACAAGCTGTGATGATGTTAGGTTTTAAACAAATACAAAGCTGGGCCATGATTATCAGTTTGGCCAATGCCAATAATCGCCCACCTGAGGTGATGAATAAACTATTGATTCGGGCAGGTACCTGTGAAAGATATGCTAAATATACTCAACACAGTTCTGGTGATAGTTATTTTATTGTAGGATTGTTTAGTGGACTCGACACATTGCTCGGAATAAAGTTACCAGAAATTCTTAGTCAACTGCCGCTTTCTGAAGAAGTGAAATCCTCAATTCTTAATTATGAGGGAGAGGCAGGAGAAGTTTTAAAAATTGTTTTGGCTTTTGAAGAGGGAGACTGGGAGTTATTAGGAAAGAAGCATATCTCAGGCAAACAGCTCAATCATGCTTATACAGAATCTATAGCCTGGGCTAAAGCCAGTATGGAAGCCATTTAACCTCAGTTCTGGGTAAGAGAAAAAAGATTTTATTTACCACGAAGAATACCAAGTTTTATAAGAGATTGAAAAAAGCGTTGAATCAAACAGATTAAAATAATAATTTATTTCCAATAATTGTTAGTATACTTTCTTTTTCTTCGCGCCCAAAGCACTTGTTACACTCGCGGGGCAGACCCTGTGCTTCGTACCCAAAACACTCGCTACACTCACGGGGCAGGCTCTGGTGAAAATCTTTTAAACAGAATTCAGGTTGTTTAGTCGTTGTTAACCTGAAAAAATCCCTGGAATCATATGAGTTATCGAAACTGGTTAAACATTGTCATTGTAATGATTGCTTTAATGACGATATTTATTACTGTCTTATCTAATAATATCAATCAGCCTGATAAAACAGATGTAATCACCACATCCAGTAATCAAGTGAGGTTATTATCCCCAGCTAATTCTATCCAGGCCGTTATTATCAATCGTAAACTGTTTGAATTATCTGAACTTGAAAAATCATCCTCAAAAGAGGCGCTAAAATCTTTTATTGATAGTTGGCAGGATACATATCCAGAGCAAAATAAGCTTCAAACAACCGATAAGGAAGCTTCTATAGAGGCAGAATTTCTTACAGCAGCAATTCAAGTTGATTGGATAACCAGCCGAGGTAGGCAGGGCTTTAAAATCATTCAAAAAACAGACAGTTTGTTCATTCAGCCTGTTTCAACTAAAGTACAATACCGTTTTAACCAGCATGAGTCTGTAAAATTATTGCCAGATTGGGTGAGAAAGCTGGATGACAAAACTGGATTGAGAAATTAGCTATGCCGGAACTCCCTGAAGTTGAGACCACTTGTCGCGGACTTTTACCACACCTGAAACACAAAATTGTTTCGCAGGTTATTATCAGAAATGGCAAACTCCGCTGGCCGGTACAACCGGATCTTCCTCAGATCCTGTTAAATCAGCAGATCCTGGATATTAAACGTCGTGCCAAGTATCTATTGCTTGAGTTTAAAGCTGGTACCTTGATGATCCATTTAGGCATGTCAGGTAGCCTGCGGGTTATTCCTGCCGACATGTCCCCTGATAAACATGATCATATCGATATGATATTGAACTCAGGGTTATGCCTGAGATATCGAGATCCTCGTCGATTTGGTGCTTATGTATGGACAGAGTCTTCTCCTGCTGTTCATAAACTCATTGCACACCTTGGGCCTGAACCACTGTCTGAAGATTTTAATTTTGACCATTTGTGGAAAAGCTGCAGAGGCAGAACTCGTGCCATAAAATTACATATTATGGACAGCCATATGGTGGTAGGAGTTGGAAACATCTATGCCAGTGAAGCGTTGTTTATGTCCGGGATCAAACCCACTCGACCTGCTAATAAAGTTTCGAAAGCACAAATGAAATGCCTGGTTGATGCTATCAGGCTAGTGCTGGAAAAAGCCATTACCGCAGGGGGTACGACATTAAAAGACTTTTCCAATGCTGCAGGGAAGCCCGGTTATTTTGCTCAACAATTGTCAGTTTATGGTCGTGAGGGAGAAGCTTGTTTAGATTGTGAGAGCAAGATAAAACAGTTAAAACTCGGTCAAAGAAGTAGTTATTATTGCCCTAAATGTCAATCTTAGCCCTGCAAAGCTGACAAAAGTCAGGTTTAGCTAGACACATCAGGGTAGAAACCGCTATATTATCGCGTTCAACTGTCAGATCTAAGTAAACTTACAGTCAATCCCTTATTTTTAAAATTTAAAAGATAGTAATAATTATGCGTAGAAAGCACCGTTCAGAAACTGATGAAGCCGAAGTAGACATGACTCCGATGTTAGACATCGTATTTATTATGTTGATTTTCTTTATTGTGACCACCTCTTTTGTGAGGGAGTCGGGAGTGGAGTTGGATAGACCTTCCAATTCACCCAATAAACAACAAGATAAGCCAGTGGTGCCTATCATCATTAAAATTGATGATACCAATACCATTTATGTCAATAAATTAGAAGTGGATTTTCGTTCAGTCGGTGGTGCAATTGAAGGGGAAAAAGCGAAAAATCCAAGAGCTGCCGTGATTGTGAGTACCAGTCCGGAAGCTAAAACAGACACGCTTATTCAGGTTGTCAACGCTGCCCGAGAAGCTGGCGTTGATAAAATTAATGTTGCTACTTCTTCCGTCACTACTCGTTAATCATTAGATTTGCCCGAACGGTTCATTAGAAAATCGTTCGGGATCTCTCCCCCAAATACCATCTCATGCTTTTAAATCTGCTCTTTCTGTTAATACCCATTGCCTATCTAATGTTCTGGTGGAAAGGTGCACAAGTAAGAGAAGTTGCAATTATAGCTGCCAAAAAATCCTGCGAGCAATGTAATGTTCAATTTTTGGATGAAACTGTTGTTAGAGCAGGTTGGCGACTGGTTAGAGATAAGCAGGGCCGCTTTGCATTGGAAAGAAATTTCCATTTCGAGTTTTCTCCCAACGGACACACTCGTTATCGAGGTCAGGTTCAGGCTCTTTCTAACCGTATAAAATCTGTAAATTTAGAGCCTTATCCAGAATCAATGCCCTATTGATAAGCTGTTTGGGTATATAACAACCCCATCTTGATTATTCACACTATCCTCACCGTATGATTCTATGACACTATGGTTCTGAAACAATCATCTAATTTGGCAGAGTTAGGGCTAAATTGGCAGGATTAGACTAGAAAATGGCAGGATTAGACCAAAAATTAAAAGTGACAAGTGTAAACTTAAAGTGTCGGGAAAGTTCTGATATTACACAATGTGACTTTAAGCTAACATCGGTAATTTTAGAGCGGAGTTGTTTTTAGGGAGCCATTAAGATCTTCTTGCCCTGAGTTGAGGTTAAATTAAGAAGAAGAGAGGTACTTGTTTCGAGATTCAATTGAATTTATGAGACTAATCAGATGGAAAACGTTTAAAATCTTTCATATTGCGACGCTGGTGTTTATCGGGTTTTTTTTGACCGTGTTGGATTACCTGAGAGGCTAGCTTTCTGTCACTGGCATTTTTTTCTCGTAAACGAAGGCTGTTTTCGGTTTCACGATATAAAGTTTGCGCAATGGTAGCACTGCCTCTTTTATCACTTAACAGGGTAACTACTACTTCTCGAATATCATAACCGTTTTTTAATTTAATATGACTATTTAAGGTAACTGTTTTGCCAGGTTTGGCTTTTGCACCGTTAAATTCTACCTTACCACCCTCGATTGCCTGCCGAGCAAGTGCTCTGGTTTTAAAGAATCTACAGGCCCAGAGCCACTTATCTAGTCTGATTGAGGTGTTTTTTTCCATGTTTCGGTAATATTTGCTTTTATTTTGGTTAAGTTGTGTTAAAACCCTATGTTCACAATGTTATAGTCTATCAGATGATGGTGGAAAAAGTATGATGTAAAACGAGCATTTGATTTTAGATGCTTAACTAAATGAAATTTCAGTATGATAGCGTGGCCCCTCAAAAAACAGTAAGATGGGAACCTATATAGAAGATGGAGCTATACTCCTAACGAATAATAAGATAATAAATTGCTAGCGCTTACTTATTTTCTTATGAATTGACAGCTAAGTCATATACAAAAAATAAGTTAAATAAAATCAAATATGAACTCTATTGTAGACATAATTAAAGACTGGCGACCTCAAAACTGGCTAGTCGAAAAAAACCATGCCTTAATAGCTAAATGGATAATGTTGCCATTGGTTATTTTAATAGCGTGGATAGCCTCCCAGTTATTTTGGCTGGTGCTTGAGGCTGCCTCCTCTCCCACCATATCTACAGACATTAGCAGTTTCTCAAATAGCAGTGTACAAAATAAAAAAGATGATGCTATTGATATACAGCGCCTGGTATCTACTCACCTTTTTGGCAAGATTGAAGCGACAGCCGCAGTCGAACAGGTAGAGGCTAAAACAGAAATTAATGAGGATGCGCCAGAAACCCGTTTACCTCTGGTCCTGCGCGGTATCTACTCCAGCACAGATGACAAATTATCCAATGCCATTATCGAAAACTCTCGAAAAGAGCAAAACCTGTATTTTATTAATGATTCGCTCCCGGAAGCTACAAATTTGAAATTGGCAAAAGTGTTAATCGATAGAGTGATCCTCAGTCGCTCGGGTAAGTTTGAAACTTTGAAAATGGAAGAAGAAGAAACTTCTTCTATCAGCACCATTGGGGAAACGATAAAATCGCCAAAGCTTAGTTCAAATGCTGATAAAAAAGGCAGAATGATAGATAAGCGCAAAAACGACCAGTTGACCGGAAAACTTACAAATCTACATTCTCAGATAATGCAAGACCCCGAATCTCTAGCAGGAATGATGAATGCTTTGCCTGTGATAGAGGATGGAGAGATTAAAGGATTTAAGATTTCTCCCGGCAAAGATCCTGGCCTCTTTACCCAGGCTGGTTTAAGGCGAAATGATGTTGTTACCAATGTTAATGGCATTGAGCTTAATAGCATCAGCAATGGTATGGCTCTAAAAGAAGAACTTAAAACTGCCACAGAAATCAGTGTTCAACTGACTCGCGGCTCTCAACAAATATCTCTGGTGTATAGCCTGAATGAAAATAACAAATAAGTATAAAAATATGAAGCGTTTATTTAACCTCCGTCAACTATTTAAATTGGGTCAACTGCGTATTCGTATTCAATTTTTACGAACAATGAGCTACAGCACACTGGTTTCAATTCCGTTACTGTTTGCAGTAGCAGGTCATACGCCTGTCATTGAAGCTGCTGAAGCGACATTGAATATGAAAGATGCGGAGTTGAAAACTTTGATTGAGGTGGTGAGTAAGCTCACAGGTAAAACCTTTGTGTTAGATCAGCGGGTCAACCGCAGTCAAAAAGTCACAGTTATTTCTCAGCATATGATGAATGAGAAGGAGATTTATCAAGTCTTTTTGTCTGTATTAAAGGTTCATAATATGACCGCAGTTAAAACGGGACCAGTGGTTAAAATTATTCAGGAGCAGCAAGGCAAACAGGATTCTGTACCCGTTTTCACAGAAGATAGTGAAATAGAAGACAGTGATAGGTTAATTACTCAAGTGATAAAATTGGATAATATTGCTGCTGCAGATGTGCAAACCGTATTGCGTCCCCTTATTCGTCAACAGGGTCACCTGGGAGTTTATAAAGAAACAAATGTGATAGTTATCACAGATTATTCCGCCAATGTAAAAAAACTTTTAACCATTGTTCGGCAGGTGGATCAGGCCAGTAATGAAGAAATTGAACTTATTCCCTTAAAGCATGCTTCTGCTTCAGAAATTGTACGTATTTTAGAAGCTCTAAATAAGAGAGTACAGGGTAAAGCCGCAGATGTGTCTCCCCCCAGAGTAGTTGCTGATGAACGCACCAATAGTATTTTATTAACCGCAAATACTAATGCTAAAACACGTTTATTAGCCTTGATTGCTAAATTAGATACTCCTCTGGGTAGCAATGGTAATACTCAGGTTAAATATTTAAATTATGCTCAAGCAACTGAGCTTGTGGATGTATTAAAGGGTGTGGGTAAATCCATAGAAGAAGAAGAAAAACAAAAACAGGGTGGTGGTGCTGGAAGAAGAAGTTCTTCAGGCGTGGCTTATAGTATTGATGCCCATGAAGCTACCAATTCTCTTGTTATCACTGCGCCGCCCGATTTGATGAGTTCGTTTCTGGATGTGATTAATCGTTTAGATATTCCAAGAGTGCAAGTTCATGTTGAAGCCATAATTGTTGAAATAACCGAGAGTAAGGGTAAACAACTGGGGGTTCAATGGTTATTTGGTCAGCCAGGAGGAGGATCAATACCTACAGGAATCATTAATTTTGCAAATGGGGCTCCCGGAATTACCAGTGTGGCAGGAGCAGCTTCTTTATCATTGGATCAAGACAATGGCTCAACTTCGGTTACCAATGCTGATGGTGTGACCACTACCACTGATAATACCACTACGGGTGATAATGGTGCCGCACTGGCGACTTTGTTAAGCGGGCTTGCCGGTGCAGGTGTTGGCTTTGGTAAAGAAGGATCAAACTTTAGTTATGCTGGATTTTTGAATGCGCTTGCTAATGATGCTGACATTAATATTCTGTCGACTCCCAGTGTTACAACCTTGGATAACGAAGAAGCTTCTATGGTTGTCGGACAAGAAGTTCCTATTACCACCGGTAGCCAACTTGGAGATAATAATGCTAATCCGTTTCAGACTACTGAGCGCCGGGAAGTGGGTGTTAAACTAACAGTGACGCCTCAGGTTAATTCTGGCACGGCCATTCGTTTTAGTATTGAACAGGAAGTTTCCAGTCTGGTTGGTGGCGGGGGACAAATATTCAATACACGTAAAATTACTACCAGTGTGATGGTTAACGATGGCGGTATGGTGGTGTTAGGTGGATTAATTTCTGATTCGGTAAGAACCAGCTCTTCCAAAGTCCCTTTATTAGGTGATATCCCCTATTTAGGCAAACTATTTCGTTCAGATTCCAGTACTACAGAAAAAACCAACCTGATGGTTTTTATTCGCCCTACGATTTTAAAAGACGAAAGTGATGTTAATAATTTTAGTCATACTAAATATAAATATATTCGCGGTCTTCAATTAGAAGAACGTAGAAAAGGTGCAACGCTAACACCAGATGGAATGATGCCAGAGTTGCCAGAATGGGACGAAGGTCTGGCATTGCCTCCTTCATTTGAGGAAGTACTCAAACGTCGTGAAGAAGAGTTTGGGCAGGAGCAAGATTAATGCTCGAACAAGGTACCAAACAAAAAGTATCCGAGAAAAAAGTGTCAGAACAAAACGTATCGGAGGAAATAGTCTCTGAAGAGTCAGGAGCTGAAGAATTACCTTCACAACTCTCGGCGGAAGCATTGATGTCAACGGACACGATGCCGCCTGTTTCTTCTGAAGAGAGTTCTGCAGATGTTGATAAACCGCTTAAGCTTCCTTTTTCGTTTGTTCGGCGTTTTGGTTTGGTAATAAGTGATGCAGATGCTCATCCAGTAGAAGTTTCCATACTACCCACTTGTCCATCACAGGCAATTATGGAAGCCAGACGACTTGTCGGTGCCCGTATAAAGCTTATTCGGTTAGGTGAAGAAGCTTTTGAACCTCTGGTTGCAAAGCTTTATCACACGGACTCTCAAAAAACCATGCAAGCTATGGAAGGTATTGATGATGAAATTGATCTGGCTCGAATAGCAGATGAAACCCCTGTTACCGAAGATTTGCTCGAAAGTGCTGATGATGCGCCTATAATTCGTTTGATCAATGCCATTTTAAGTGAATCTATCAAAATTGAAGCTTCAGATATCCATATTGAAACCTTTGAAAACACGCTTCAAGTTCGCTTTCGAGTTGATGGAGTATTACGTACTGTACTTGAACCCAATCGGAAATTGGCTCCGTTACTGGTGTCTCGAATTAAGGTTATGGCGCGACTGGATATTGCCGAGAAAAGGATCCCTCAAGATGGGCGAATAGCATTGCGAATAGCCGGGCATGCGGTTGATGTGCGTGTGTCGACCATGCCATCAAGTTTTGGAGAAAGAGTGGTGTTACGTTTGCTGGATAAGCAGGCAGGCCGTTTTAGTTTCGATCAGCTTGGTATGAGTGAAGGCTTAGAAAGCCAGTTTAAAGAAATATTATTCAAACCTCACGGTATTATTCTGGTTACTGGCCCAACAGGTTCTGGTAAAACAACGACTCTTTATGCAGGTTTGACATTACTTAATGATCAGTCCAGAAATATTCTAACTGTTGAAGATCCAATAGAATATCAACTTGATGGTATCGGCCAGACCCAGGTGAACACAAAGGTTGATATGACATTTGCCAGAGGTCTTAGAGCCATGTTAAGACAAGATCCTGATGTGGTCATGGTGGGTGAAATACGAGATTTAGAAACGGCACAAATTGCTGTTCAGGCGAGTTTAACCGGTCACCTGGTGTTATCTACCCTGCACACCAATTCGGCTGTAGGTTCAATAACTCGATTGGAAGATATGGGAATAGAGCCCTTCTTATTGTCATCGAGCATATTAGGTATTTTAGCACAGCGACTGGTACGGGTACTTTGTGAAAACTGTAAGGAAGCTTACACACCAGATGTGCATCAGGCAGAACTATTAGGCCTCGATCCCAGCAAACCTGTGCAGTTTTGTCGTGCTAAAGGTTGTGCAAAATGCAACCATATTGGATACAAGGGACGTCAAGGTATATATGAATTACTTCTGGTAGATGAAACAATTCGTACCATGATCCACAATCATGCCAGTGAACAAGAAATTGAAGCCCAGGCTCGTAAACAAACCACAAGTATCCGAACCAGTGGTACAAATCTTGTATTGAAAGGTAAAACTTCTCTGGAAGAAGTGCTCAGAGTAACGAGAGAAGATTAGATGGCTGCTTTTGAATATGTTGCGTTGGCTGAAAATGGTCGCCAGAAAAAAGGTGTTTTAGAAGCCGATAATGCCCGTCAAATTCGACAGCAACTTCGTGATAAACAATTAACACCGCTAGAAGTCACGCCTGTAGTTCGCAAAGATAAAACTAAAAAAACATCTTTCAGCCTGGGTAAAAACATCAAAACGGCGGATCTATCGTTAGTCACCCGTCAGCTGGCTACCTTGGTTGATGCTTCTATCCCAATTGAAGAAGCATTAAAGGCCGTGGCTGAACAGGTAGAAAAGCCTCAGATCCAAAGCATGATAATGGCGATTCGAGCCCGAGTTGTCGAAGGCCATAACCTGGCAGATGCTCTTTTGGATTTTCCTCATTCATTTGATCATCTTTATCGTTCAATGGTTTCTGCGGGTGAAAAATCAGGCCATCTGGGTCCGGTGCTTAACCGACTGGCAGATTACATTGAACGCCGTCAGGAAACTCGAAATAAAATCATGTTGGCGCTGATTTATCCCACGGTATTGGTGGTGTTAGCTATTTCAGTGGTAACTGGATTGTTGGCCTATGTGGTGCCAACGATTGTTGAACAGTTTGAAGCCCTGGGCGGTGAACTGCCGCAGCTTACCCAGATCATGTTGTCATTGAGTGATTTTATTCGTGAATGGGGTTTGTTGGTGTTGTTGTTAATAATTAGCTTTATTTTTTATTGGAAGTGGTATCTGTCCAATGATAAACGCCGTATTGGGGTTCATACTCGAATGCTACAGTTACCAATATTGGGCAAGGTTAGTCGAGATTTAAACAGCGCTCGTTT
>JBFFIY010000166.1:0-10820 GCA_041556195.1 Enterobacterales bacterium | reverse complement strand
TCGCTCGTAGACAATGGCTGGTCATTTTCAAGAGCGACAAAGCTTCTGCGTCCTGCTAACGCCCCTTACCTCCGTCCATGGAGGCAACGAAGGACTGGCTTTCCACTGAAGCTCCCAGAGGGCAAGCCAATAAGCGCCCATCTTCTTTGTTTTGAAAGCTGGATTTAGAAAGAAAATTGCTCCAGGCATTTTCTTCATACAGTCCATCCATGGACATAAATAACTAACACTGTACTTTCAAGCCTCGAATATGGACGCTTCTTGACTTGCTGAAACCCGCATTTCCAGGTGTCACGGGTATATATCAAAAACTTTTCCTGTTTAACTTCACAATGAATACCCAAACCAACTTAACCCAGGCACATGAGTGAAAGAATACCCAAACCAAATAACACTTTTAATGTAAAATACTGCTAACTCTTACCCACTCTAACGCCACCTTGTATCAATTAAACCCAAAACAAAAAGATGCTGTTCGCCATATTCACGGACCATTGTTGGTACTCGCCGGTGCGGGTAGTGGCAAAACCAGTGTTATTACGCAAAAAATCTCCTATTTGATTAATGAATGTGGTTATAAACCCAATCATATTGCTGCTATCACCTTTACCAATAAAGCTTCTCGTGAAATGAACGAGCGGGTCAAAAAAAGGCTAAAGGGCCAAAATAGCCGGGGGCTAATCATCGCCACCTTTCATAATCTTGGGTTAAATTTTATTCGTAAAGAGTTGGCGTTGATGCCACTTAGAGAAAATTTTTCTATTTTTGACGGCCAGGACTGCATTTCGTTATTAAAAGAGCTCTCACCTGCCGCTATAGCAGGCGATAAAAGTCGTTTGATGGAAGTGCAATCTCAAATTTCCAGCTGGAAGAATGAGTTACTTTCTCCAAAACAAGGCTTGGCAAAAGCGAAAGATGCCGACGAGCGAGAAGCTGCCCATCTTTATGAACGCTACCAACGCCATTTGCATGCTTATAACGCGGTAGATTTTGATGATCTTATCAGGCTTCCTGTTGAACTATTAGAAAAAGATGAAAGCGTGCGAGATCGTTGGCAGAAAAAAATTCGTTATCTTTTAGTGGATGAATATCAGGATACCAATACCTGTCAGTATCAGCTGGTAAAATATTTGGTGGGGTTACGGGCAAAACTTACTGTAGTGGGTGATGATGATCAATCCATATATTCCTGGCGCGGAGCCAAACCTGAAAATCTGGGTTTACTGAAAACAGATTTTCCAACGCTTGAAGTAATTAAGCTTGAACAAAACTACCGCTCTTCCGGGCGCATACTTAAAGCCGCCAATCAGGTCATTGATCATAATCCTCACTTATTTGAAAAAAAGTTATGGTCTGAACATGCCTATGGTGAGCCCATTCGGGTGATTGAACTTGCCAATGAAGATGAAGAATCTGCACGAGTTACTTCTGAGATTATCACTCTACAATATAGTGGCGAAGCTAAATATGGTGATTTTGCCGTTTTATACCGTGGTAATCACCAGGCCAGGATTTTCGAAAAAGCCATGATTACTCATGGAATTCCCTACAATATCAGTGGTGGAACTTCATTTTTTGCGCGAGCTGAAATCAAGGATATCATGTCCTATTTGCGGCTCATTTCCAACCATGATGATGATAATGCCTTTTTGCGGGTGGTAAATGTGCCTCGCAGGGAGATTGGCCCCGGCACTCTGGAAACTCTGGGTAAATTTGCATCTGAACATCAGTTATCCCTTTTTTCAGCTGCTCAAAGTGAACATTTAACCGGCCTGCTTTCTCCTCGAAGAATTCGATTATTAAACATATTTGTTAGTTATATTGAAAGCTTGCCCAAACTCATTGAAGAACAGGGAATGGAGAAATCATTACAATCATTACTCCATGCTACAGATTACCAGGCCTGGCTGATAGAGACTTCGGCCAGCGAAAAAACCGCTGAATTTCGCTGGAGAAATGTGCAGGATCTCACTGGATGGATCAATAAAATGCAAGTAGATGATGATGGACAAATACAGGATCTTGCCACCATTGTTAACAAACTCATGTTAAGAGATATACTCGATCGCCATCAGGAGGAGGATGAAGAAAACGAAGTTCAACTCATGACCCTTCATTCGGCTAAGGGACTGGAGTTTCCCAGGGTTTATCTGGTGGGTATGGAAGAAGAACTATTGCCCCATAAAAGCAGCATTGAAGAAGATCAAATCGAAGAAGAAAGACGTCTCGCTTATGTTGGGATCACTCGCGCAAAAGAAGTACTGACCATGACCATGGCTAGAAATCGCAAACGTTATGGTGAATGGTATATGGGAGAATCCAGCCGCTTTTTAGATGAGATGCCGCAAGAGGATCTGGTTTGGGAAGGGAGTCGCGCCGAACCACTTAGTGAAACTGATCAACAACAAAAGAATAAAGCGCAAATTGCCAATTTACGCCGTATGCTAGGTGACTAAACTTTAAATTTAGACACCAATTGTTTTAGTTGATTAGACATGTGAGAGATCTGGTTTGGGAAGGCAGTCGTGCTGAACCAATAAACAAGCTCGATCAACAACAAAAGAATAAGGCGCAAATTACCAATTTACGGCGTATGTTAGGTGACTAAACTTTAAATTTAGACACCAATTGTTTTAGTTGATTAGACATGTGAGAAACCTGTTGCGAGGCTGTCAAAGTTGACTCCGAACCCTGGCTGGAATTATCCATAAGAATATTGATACGCGAAATATTTTCTACAATTTGTCCGGAAAAGCCCTGTTGCTGTTCAACCACTTTTTCGTTGATGGTGTTTTTCTCAACAATCAAATCAACCGCCTTAACAATTTCTGCCAAAGCATCTGAGATTTGCTCTGAGCTTTGAACGGCAACTTTGGCTTGTTCGGCACTGGTTTGCATAGCATCAACGGCTTGTTCTACACCAGAATGCAAGGCAACAATCGTACTCTCGATTTCCTGGATAGATTCTCTGGTACGGCTGGCCAGTGCCCTGACTTCATCGGCAACCACCGCAAAACCTCGCCCTTGTTCTCCTGCTCTGGCTGCTTCAATAGCGGCATTTAATGCTAACAGGTTGGTCTGATTAGCAATGGTGTTAATCACATCCAGAAGTTGCGTGATGTTAGCGCTTTGTGTACTCAGATTATTGATAACTCCAACAGATTCTTCAATTTTGTGCGAAAGATTGTTAATCGAATCATTGGCCATAACCACTGTTTGTTGACCCTTAGTCACTTGCAAACTGGTATTTTCAGCAGCTTTGGCAACTTCTAAAGTATTGGTAGAAACCGTTGCAGCATTTTCTCCCATTTGCTCAATAGCTTGGGATATTTGCTCTGTATCTATTTTTTGCTGTGCAATAGAGTCATTAGATTGTTCTGCAAGCTGTGTCAACTCAGCAGCATCTTTAGTTACCTCATCAGAAGTATCAGAGACAGATTTAATCAAGTCATGAATTTTGACGCTCATATAATTAAAAGATTTACCCAATTGTTCCATTTCGTCCTGAGTATGTATGGTTGCACGAGACAGGGTGTCTCCTTCAGATAACTTATCTGCCGCTTTTACCAAAGAGTTAATGGTTCTTCTAATGCTTATAGACATTCCAGCAAACAAATACAAAACCAACAAAAGAGCAGCAAATGTGGAGGCAATATAGGTCCAGAGTTTTGATTTTAATTCTGAAATCCTCAACACTAACTGTTGATTTAATGCCGTCTTAACCCTATTGGTAAACGCTAACCATGCTGAGGTAGACTTCAAGATGGCATCTTGCAATTGACTCTCATTTATCGAGACATCCATAGCTTCTATTAAATTTTCTTCCAAAAAAATATTCAACTCTTCAATCGATTTAGAGGCTAAATTTAAGGGTTCCTCAAGTTCTCTTTGTAAATTAACATCAAGGGAAATAGCATAGTCTAATCGATGTTTACCTTCGTCCTGAAAAACAAAAAGCTCATTAATTTTTTCTGATAAAGCATCGTAAGTAACGTTTGCAATAGGTGTTTGCATTAACGCATATCGGGCTGCAGAATGGTTGATATTAACCAGATCTAACACCTGTGGTATTTCGGCTGTAATGACCTGGCCCAGATAAAAATTTGCCGATCTACCATCATTGAGTAAATCACATTCATCAGCTATTAACTTGAGCAAAGAAACAATGCCGCTTCTGGCGGGTTGATAATCTCCAAGGAAATCATTCAAATTACCTGCGTTAACACTTACTTTTTCGGTGATTGTGGTAATTTTTGCTTTAATTTGTGTTAGTTGCGTTTGCCATTGGCTATCTTGTTTACAATTTAACGGATCCTGGGATAGAGCATTAAAAGAATTCAGCATTTCCTGACGTTGTCGTTCAGCTGTTTGCCGATTAACCTCGGTATAGGCAATAGCCAGAATAATCTGGTTATTCTGTGTTTCACTAAATTTTGCGATTAACTGATAAATCTCGTCTATACGCTCAAGCCCTTTCCGTTCATTTTCAGCTTTCACCAGGGATTCATTTATTTGAATGATTAACCCGGAACTTAAAATAACAATGGGGATAAGAAATAACAGGCTCACCAGGCTCAACTTATAACCGTATCTCAAACGATTCATAAATTTAATGGCAGGAGTAAATATTATTTCCATAAGTATGGGTTTACCTTAACTACTTAAATAACCTCAACTCTGGATAAGCCACGGCCCAACTATAAATAACTTTAGCCAAAAGCCAGGAGGGGATCTAACATAGAGTGTAGTTCAGCTTTGAAAATTAGCAACTTTTTTTAGAAAAATTCTTATTAGAAACAATGAACTATGTACTCAATAAACTTGGGCACATACCACCAAAGCGCAATTTAAACTCACTTTGATGGCATTGAAAAAATGACGGGTTATTGAAGGACTACTGACTTTTTGAAAGCATGTGTTCGATGGTTGATTTTAACTCATCATCAGAACAGTCGGTACACATTCCCATTGGAGGCATAGCATTTATGCCAGATTTAGCATTAGCAAGCAAAGTATCTATCCCTTTCGCAGTTCTGGGCGCCCAATCTTCGACATTGCCTAACACGGGCGCTCCCAAACCAACACTAGCATGACACATGGCACACTTACTTGTGTATATAGACTCACCTGAACGCGGTTCAGATACTTCTGCCACAACAGCCACGGCCGGTTTTGGAATATTGTCACCTTTTTGATAAATTTTCCCTACAGGTGCAGTAAGTTTATTGATGGTTTTTTTACTTTCATGAGTCGCCAACGCAACATTAGATAAGAAAAAAGTATTTATTAAGAAAACAAATGATAAAAACAAAAAAGATTTATTGATGCTCATGAACAAAATCCTGCTCGGCTGAATAAAAAATCACAAGTATTAAGCGGTATCGAACACTCATGTTGAATTGCACGGCAGTATACCGTTTTATCTGTGTTTGATAAATAGCTTGCTGAGAAAATGCCTTTTGTCGGGGATTTTAGCGATTCTTTCAAGGTTTTTAGCTGTTTTCACTAAAATGACGCTAAAAAGACTTAAACCACCCTGTATTGAGGTTAAAGTTATGTCTATAATCAGGGCCTAAGTTATTAATTATACTAACAACAACATTTGTATTTTCTTAGGGAGCACAACGACTTTTGGGTATTTCCAGTTCAATCTTTAAGCGTAAAGGTAATAATCACCCTCAACTGGGATTAATGGTGAGTGATGAAGGCATTTTTGCCGCTTATCTAAAACCGGGAACATCAGAACCCATAGGCACTCAAATTGCGGCTGGGCAATGGTACGCCCTCTCGTCCTGGGTTGAACAGCAAAATCTGGCTGGAACCACCGTTCACATGGTACTCAGCTGGGAAAATTATCAACTTTTTCAAGTAGAAGCTCCTAATGTTCCCGCAGATGAAATAAATCCGGCTTTATTATTCAGTTTACGAGATCGATTAAACTTTCCTATAGCTGAAGGTCAAATTGATAGTTTTCCTGTACCACAAGAAGCAAGCCGTTCTAACCAAAATCGTGTCAATGTTGTTGCAGCCCATTTACCTACTCTAACCAGATTCATTGATGGGATCCGTTCTGCCAGGCTTGAACCTGCAATTATTGATATCCCCGAATTAGCTTTCAGTAACATGCTGGCCAATCATGAAGATATGAGCAAGGGGATCTGTTTTGTGGCATACAGGGAAGACAGAGTCACACTCATGATTTATAGAAATTGCGAACTGTTCGTGACCAGAACATTATCAAGTATCCAGAATTGGCAGCAATGCCTGCAGCCAGATACCCATCAAGCAGCTGAAAACCTTGTTTTAGAAATACAAAGAACATTGGATTACTACCAAAGTCAATTAGGCCAACCACCTGTATCAAAAGTGTTACTACCTAACTGGAGCGAACCCTTGCAGCCATTATTGGCATTTCTTCAAAGTACTTTGGGCATTGGAGTCGAATTGTTTGAATTACCACAGGTATCAGAGAGCATTCCCGTGCCTCAACAACAATCTATAGCCCTGGCTATTGCAGGAGCACATGATGCAAAGCATTAATCTTTATCATGGCTCATTGTTACCCAAACCCGAATCCATACCCTTTTGGATGGTAAACCTGGCAGTCATTGCCGGTTTGGTTGTTTCTGCATTATGGATTAGTTCTGAATGGCAAAAAAACCAGAAAGCGCGAACCCAGCTTAAGCATCAGCAGCAACAACAACAACAAATTGAGGCATCGTTGAGATCCATGCAAGAACAAATTCCCTCTGCGGCTGTAGAAACCAAAATTCGTTTGAACATTGTAGAGTTACAACATACATTAAAAAATTCGCAGGCCCTTTATCAAATGGTGCAACGCCTTGATGGAGAACGTCCTTCAGGATTCTCCGGCATTTTGACAGATCTATCTACCCTGCCCAATAAAGACTTTTGGTTTACCCATATTAACCTCGCCAACAATGGCGTTCACTTAAAGGGTAAAACCTACGAATCAGCTGCGATTGCCAACCTGGTGAGTCGATTGCAAATATTACCTAATACCAGACAAACTCAATTTGGCAACCTTGTCATTACCAGGGATTCTGCCCGCAAAAAAATTGCCGAGTTTAGTTTAGCCTCTCCAAAATGGGAGGATGAACATGCAACTCAATGAACTTTTTCAACTTAATAAAATATGGAAACAACGTAACAAAACTGAAAAACTGATGATATTGGTCGTTCTTCCAATCATTTTATTAGCTCTTGCGCAGTTTGTTTTTATCTTGCCACTCGAAACAGAAACCAAACAATTTACTCAACAAATAACACAGGCTCGGCAAACCACAGAAAAAATTGCAGCACAAACCCAGGAATTACAGATTGAGTTAACAAAAAGATCGTTAACAAAACTCAATCAACAACAGCAATCACTAACAAACGCCGTCTTTCGACAACAAACTCAGTTATCGAAGCTAACCTCTAATTTAATTCATCCTCAAATGATGTCTGTTGTAGTGGAAAAAATGCTAAAAGATCGTGGTAAACTCACTCTGCTATCTTTAGAAAATTTACCTGTTATTCCTTTGATAGCAGAAACATCCAAAGAAACAGGCCCAAACAATGATAGTACCCCCTCTCCTGATATCGAGAAGCAAAGCCTGAAAAATAAGGCTTTATTATATCGACACCCTTTGCAGTTAAAATTACGAGGCCGTTATTTTGAAATTCTGCAGTATCTGGAAAGCCTTGAAACTTCCGGATACAAATTTTATTGGGACAAACTTGAATATGAGGTAGTTAAGTATCCACATGCGGAGGTAGTTATTAAACTCTCTACTCTGGGCACAGAACCCCAATGGATGGGAGCTTCCGATGCTGAATAAATCTCTTTATATATTTTTGTTACTACTGTTCATTTTTAGTGGCTCGAATTTAACCTTTGCCTTAGCAAAAACCGATCCCACTAAACCACCAGGCAAACGATACGATAATGATCAAAAAATCAAAAAAATCAAATTGAATCTCGAAGCTCTGGTTGAAGGTGAAAAGTCCTGGGTCATCATCAACAGCCATTTGATTAAACCTGGACAAACGGTTGCTGGCATTAAATTACTTTCTATAAAAAATGGAAAGGCACTGGTTTCATATCAACACAAACAAACTTGGTTAAAATGGAATTCCAGCTCAGTTAAAACGCCGGTAAAAGTAAAACACCGGTAAAACTTGCTAATACTCTGGTAATACTAGGAACAGAAGAATGATAAAAAATGTATTTTCAAAACTTGGTTTAATCATGGTTTTAAGCCTGGCACTGGCAGGGTGTCAAACCTGGAACCCAAGTTCAGGACAAATCGATTTTGATAATATTCTTTCTGATGCAGAAAAGAATGCCTCTGCAGAAGCGCAGGTTTCTGAGGCGGAAGCTCTTCAGGAAATCATGCCTCCTGCCAGTCTCGATTTAACCCCCCAGCCAGAACCCAGTTTTGATGTAAAAGTCAACAATGTTGAAGTGAAAAAGTTTTTTATGGGTTTGGTGCTGGATACTTCCTATAACCTTGTTGTTTCTCCCGGCGTTAGTGGAAAAATAAATTTAGATCTGCGTGGTGTGACGATACCTCAGGTGATGAAAATCGTTCGTGATGTTTATGGCTATGATTTCAAGTTTGAGCAGGGTATTTATACGGTAATGCCTGTCGCCTTAAGAACTAAATTGTTTTCAATGGATTACATCAACCTGCAACGTAGGGGCAAGTCTCAAACCACAGTTAACTCCGGCCAGGTAAATGGTTCTCGAAATTCTGGAGGCGGCATCAGTAACGGCCAGAACTCTCAGGGCAGCACTAGCGGCTCAAGCTCCACAGAGCAATCCACCAGTACACAAATTGAAACCCAGACCGATGCCAATGTCTGGGCTGAACTTGAAGAAAGCCTTTCATTATTAATTGCTGATGACAAAGGTTCTCAAGTTAAAGTCAGTCCCCAGATAGGCCTGGTGATAGTTCGTGCACAGCCACAAACTCTAAGACTGGTCGAACAATACCTGAATATTTCATCTAACAATCTTTCAAGACAAGTCATTTTAGAAGCAAAATTTCTTGAGGTCACCCTTAATAGCAGTCATCAATCAGGCGTTGATTGGCAGAGTTTTGGTGAAATTAACAGTGATGATGTTTTAAACGTAAGTCAAACGGGACAGTCAATATTAACCAATACCTCAAATGACCCGCTACAAGGTGTATTTTCACTTGTCTATCAAAAGTCTGATTTCAATGGCGTCATCAATCTACTTAATACTCAGGGAGATGTTCAGGTTCTATCAAGCCCGAGAGTGTCTGCAATAAACAACCAAAAAGCTGTCATTAAGGTAGGAAGTGATGAATTTTTTGTAACGGATGTATCTACCACCACCATCGCTGGTAGCGCTACTTCGACCGTTACCCCCGATGTAACACTCACACCTTTTTTCTCTGGTATCGCTCTTGATGTGACGCCTCAAATTAGTCAGGCAGGTGATGTTATTTTACACGTACACCCCACTATTAGTGATGTACAGGACCAAACCAAGGTGATTGATCTGGGTGACAGTAATTTCACCTTGCCCCTGGCATTATCAAGTGTGCGAGAGTCAGACACTATTGTCCGGGCAAAATCAGGGCAGGTGGTGGTGATTGGTGGATTAATGCAAGAAAAAACCACCCTCAACGAGAACTCTACCCCGATACTTGGCAAAATCCCTGTTATGGGGAAACTATTCAGCCAAACCAAACAAACTAAGGTAAAGAGTGAGCTAATTATTTTACTCAGGGCACAAGTGGTCGAAGATAATGTCTGGCAAGATGAAATATCAGCGGCTCGTCAACGTATGCAACAAAACTCAAAACCCTGAACACTGAAGAAAAACTCAACATGTATTTATACCACTTCGGCTTAAAAGAACTTCCATTTGGTTTAACGCCAGATACCAGTTTCTTTTGCGAACTACCTGGTCATATTGAAGCACTTAATGTGTTAAAGATTGCCATTGCCAGTGGTGAAGGTTTTGTCAAAATCAGTGGAGAAGTAGGAACGGGGAAAACCCTGTTATGCCGCCAATTGCTCAATCATTCAGAATCCTCCCATGCCTGTGCCTATTTACCCAATCCCTATCTAACACCTGATGCCCTGAGATTTGCTTTAGCCTCTGAACTGGGTATGAGGGTTGATAGAAGCCTGGATCAAATCAGTCTGACTGACAAAATTAGCCGAAAGTTAATCAACTTACACAAAAAAGGTAAACCGGTATTATTATTAGTGGATGAAGCCCAGGCGCTACCCGATGAAAGTCTTGAGGCTTTACGTTTGTTTACCAATCTGGAAACAGAAAAACGTAAATTATTACAAGTGGTATTGTTTGGACAACCTGAACTTGATCAACGACTGGCTGAGCCTCATTTAAGGCAATTGAGACAACGCGTCACTTTTTCCTATCAACTGCCACATCTGAGTAAAATGCAAACCCGGCAATATATCCAGCATCGGCTCAAGGCGGCTTCGACATCCTATCAAAATCCACCTGGCGTTGTTTTTACTCCCTGGGCGGTTCACGCATTACATAAATACAGCAGAGGAATACCACGCTTAATTAATATTTTAGCTAACAAATCATTAATGCTGTGTTTCGGTGAACGAACACATCGTATAAAACGGCGACACATTTTAGCTGCCGCCAGAGATACAGATGATGTTCGAGTTGGTTTCTCCTGGTTGGGTTTTACTATCCTGGCGGCGACCATACTGCCAACCTTGCTATTTATTGGCGTCCAGTTATTGGCGGCCCCCTGGAAAGGAGTCGTTTGATATGAGTGTTATTAATCAAATGT
>JBFFIY010000165.1:0-10880 GCA_041556195.1 Enterobacterales bacterium | reverse complement strand
TTACCTACGTCCTGTAGGCAAAAGTGCAGTATTAGTTATTTATGTCCATGGATGGACTCATCCATGGACATAAGCAATTTTCTTTCTAAATCCAGCTTTCATAACGAAGAAGATGGGCATTTATTGGCTTACCCTTCGGGAGCTACAGTGGAAAACCAGTCCTTCGTTGCCTCCATGGACGGAGGTAAGGGGCGTTAGCAGGACGCAGAAGCTTTGTCGCTCTCGAAAATGATCAGTCAGAGCCTGCCCCGCGAGCGGAGTGAGTGCTTTGGGTATTCTCTACGAGCGACGCCTTGACCTGACTTACCACTGAAACTCTAAAATCCCGCATTTCCAGGTATCACGGGTATAAGTAAGTAATCTATGTCATTTTTTTTCATTGGCGTCGCGTAATTTTTTATAAAGCCCTTTCTCTTTCCAGGAAAGCCTGGTCGGTATTTCTACGTGGATCCTCAAGTTTAAATCTCCATATTGATCACTTCCCTGATAAGGCAGGCCTTTTCCTTTTAGTCTTAAAACTTCATCGGACTGGAGCCCCGCAGGAATTTTTACATCGACATGACCGTCGATGGTAGGTATTTTTATCTCGGTGCCAAGTACTGCATCGGTGACTTTTATCGTTTTTGCCTGCCACAAATCAGCGCCATAGCGTTGAAAGCGTAGATCAGGAATTGAGGTTATGGTAATGAACAGATCGCCGGGAGGCAGGCCAGGTTTTGATGCGGCAAGTCCGTGACCGGGTATGCGCAGCATTGTGCCTTCGTCTGCACCTTTGGGAATGTTAACGGTTAATGTTTCTTGTTTGTCAATTTTTCCGCTGCCCATACACTGACTACAGGGCTTGTCAATCACTGTTCCTTCACCGCGACAGACAGGGCAGGTTGTAATTTGTTGATAGATGGAGCCTTGTTTCCGTTCGCTATGTAAAACTTTGCGTCCGCTACCACCGCAGGCGTCACACTTTCGTGCTGCACTTCCTGCTTCTGCTCCAGTTCCCTTGCAGGCAACGCAAGGGGCTTTTCGGTGAAAGCGTACAACCTCTTCTCCGCCCTTGGCGATCCGTTCCAGTGGTACGCGCACCATAATTTCCAGATCCTGGCCTTTGGAGTGAGATTTTCTTGGTCCACGATGAAAAAAATTATCAAAAATGGAACCGCCGCCGAAATTAAAACCGCTATTGCCGAACAGATCGCCAAAATCGATGCCGCCGAATAAATCTTCAGCGGTAAAGTCGGCGACACCTGCAAAACCTTTCTGATCATATTGGCGGCGTTTGTCAGGATCGGAAAGTACTGCGTAGGCTTCAGCTATTTCCTTATAGTGTTCTTCAGCATCGGGAGATTTATTGCGATCCGGATGGAATTTCAAAGTGAGCTTGCGAAAAGCATTTTTAATCGCCTTCTCGTCAGCGTCCCTGGCAATGCCCAGTACTTCGTAATAATCTCTTTGGGTAGTTGTCATAAAGTTATGTATTTGTCATATTGTTAGCTGTTTATCGTAAAAAATTAACGCGCCATCAATGCGGTTAATCGTTTTCCCGGTACTCAGCATCAACTACTTTGCCACGCGCTCCTGAACCAGAAGGGCGAGCTTCACCACTACCGGTATTAACCTCTGGCTGGGGTTGAGACTGCGACTGCGGCTGGCTATCTTGCGCCGCCTGGTTTTGGCTATAAATACTTGCACCTGCTTCCTGCAAAATTTTACTCAAGGCCTCCGCTTTTTCCATGGCACCATCGGCATCTTTTGCATTAATACTTTCTTTTATCTTTTTAATAGCATCCTGAATTTTATCTTTGCTGCTTTGCTCAAGCTTTTCATCAAAATCAGTCAACATTTTTTCACCCTGATAACAGATAGCATCAGCGTTATTGAGCTTATCAATTTTCTCGCGGCGTTCTTTGTCGGCTTGTGAGTATTTTTCTGCTTCGTCCACCATACGCTTTTTCTCGTCATCAGAAAGACGGGTGGAGCCGGTGATACTGATCGATTGTGATTTACCGCTGGCCTGATCTTTGGCTGAGACGTTAAGGATACCGTTAGAATCGATATCGAAAGTGACTTCGATTTTAGGCAAACCTCTTGGCGCAGGTGCCAGACCATCCAGATTAAACTCACCCAGACTGGTATTATCAGATGCCATGGGACGCTCGCCTTGATACACATGCACGGTTACTGCTGTCTGCATATCAGCAGCGGTGGTAAAAACTTCCGAGTGTTTAATGGGAATTGGGGTGTTACGTGCAATAAGTGAGGTTGCGACACCGCCCAGAGTTTCTATGCCGAGGGTTAACGGGGTCACATCGACCAATACAATATCACCGATTTCTCCGCCTAGTACACCTGCCTGAATGGCAGCACCCTGGGCGACGCATTCCATAGGGTCGATCCCGCTCTCTGCTTCGCGCCCGAAAATTTCCTTGATGAACTCTTTAACAATTGGCATACGCGTGGGGCCACCCACCAATACAATTTTATCGATCTGTTTTGATGTTAGTTTGGCATCCTGTAGGGCTTGCTCAATTGAAGGTCGGCAGCGTTCGACTACCTGACGTACCAGGCGCTCAAGATCGGTACGACGTAAATCGATTTCCAGATGTCGCGGTTCTCCGCCAACGGCAGACAAGTAAGGCAAGCTAATATGGGTATTAGTACTGCTTGAAAGCTCTATCTTGGCTGTTTCAGATGCTTCCCTTAGCCTTGCGATGGCTGGTTTGTCATTGGAGATATCGGCGCCGGTAGTATTTTTGAACATATCAACCAGATTGTTGAGTAACAGCTGATCCATATCTGTGCCGCCTAGTTTGGTATCACCGCTGGTAGCCTTGACTTCAAATACTCCCTGGCCGAACTCCATAATGGTTACATCCAAAGTGCCACCACCGAAATCAATAACTGCAATTTTGAGCTCCTGCCCAAGTCGATCAAGTCCGTAAGCCAGTGAGGCAGCCGTTGGCTCATTCACCAGTCGTTGGACATTAAGTCCTGCGATCTTGCAGGCGTCTTTAGTCGCGCTTCGCTGGTTGTCATCAAAATTAGCGGGAACCGTGACTACGGCTTTATCCACTTTTTCACCCAGAAAGGCTTCGGCGTCTTTTTTAATTTTCTGGAGTAAAAAAGCGGAAAGCTGCTCCGGGCTAAATTCTTTATCGCGCAACCGAATTTTTTTCCGTTTGCCCATTTGTCGCTTAAAAGCCTTGGTGGTTCCTTCAGGATTAGTTGTTGCCTGCCTTCTGGCAGGTTCTCCGACCAATATTTCACCATCAGCGGTCATGGCAACGTAACTGGGAAAAGCCTTACCACTCAGACTGATGCCCTCTGCACTGGGAATAATAACCGGGTTGCCCCCTCGCAAAACTGCAGCTGATGAGTTGGAAGTGCCCAAATCAATGCCAATAATTGCCATCTTGTCCTCCATTACTATTTTTGTTCGCAAGAATTAATGCCTGGTAAGGTGAATAGCGATTGAAATAATCAGCTGAATTCATGCTTGCGACTTTATATATTTGTATATATTAATATATAGAACAAAAATGGGTTTTTTAAAAGTGGGGTGGAAATATATCCGTTACCATCCATAATGCGTAGCTTTGCTGAAATCAGGCATTATGAATGATAACGGGTATATTCCTATTCGTTAACTTTACCCGGCAAACTTAAGTTTCCAGAAGCTACATCCATTACATTCACCACACATAGTAAGGGCGCATGAACACTCTGGTTTACTCGTAGACCTGCCGTTACTCCATCAAAGGTTGTGTTTTTAACAACATCTATATCGTGGAATGGAACGTGAACTTCTACAGTTTCAGAATTAAATGTCGGACTCCAACCCGGGCTATCTAAAAGGATGGGTAAGCCTGGCCAGGTTTTGGGCAACCTTGGTTTAGCATTTTTCGGTATATCGACAATACCTAATGCATCTTCCCCACATTGTTCGTCTGGTTGTAAAACTACCCAATGGCTGTGCCATATGTTTCCATCATTTGTGGTAATTCCATCACCATTCTCGTCGTAAAGAGGCGTGTCATCGAAATCAGGATGTGATGTTACTGCTAATGCCAGAATACCGGCCTTTTTCTCAAAACCAACCTCATAGCTATCTATTGAAGTTGGCCAGACATACGAAAATACGTTACTGCCAGCTAACTGACCAGTAGGTGTTGGTTTGTTTTTACCTGCCTTTCCTGAAACAGCCATATGAAAGGTGGCAATATTAGCTTTAGTGGTGATCTTTGTATGGATAATGTCAAAGGGTGCCAATGTTTTGCTTTTTGGTGTTTGAATGCCGCCTGTGTGGTGCTTATAAGCATAGGCAGGAAGTGACATGCTGACAGCTACCAATGATATAAGAAATGAGAATTTTGACATCATGCTTCTCCTTTCACTTCATTAAGTGAAGCGCCAAAATTGATGTGGAAGACGTTGCCATCTAATAACAACGCAGGAACAGATGTGACACCTGACTGCTCTGCTGTGCTGATTTGTGCTTTATTTTCTCCCAAATGCACAATCTCAATTTCAAATCGGTTTTTGTCGAACGCCTCTACTACTTGTTGCTCTGCATTGATGCAAATGGGACAACCTGCGTGGTAAAAAGTAACTTTTTTCATAAATAACTCCTCAAAGCTGAAATAAAGGTATCGATTCGATACTAGGTGTATTTTAAGGCGTATAATTTCACTTGTCAATATAGTATTTAGTCGATACTATATGGTTATGGAATTAAATCATATCTATAACTATGTTGAGCGGCTGAGTGAATTGCTTAGAGTTGACTCACGTCAGGCTGGCGCAGTACATGGTCTTTTGCCGGTGCAACTAGAGGCATTGCATTATCTATCAATCTGCAACCGATTTTCAGATACCCCAATGGCAGTGACTGAATACTTAGGTCAAACAAAAGGGACGGTTTCTCAAACATTGAAAGTACTGGAGAAGAAGGAACTTTTGTTTAAACAACCCGATGAAAATGACAAGCGTGTTTCTCATTTGAAAGTGACCGCCAGGGGAAAGCGGCTGCTAAATAAAACAATTCCAACCCCGATGTTTATTAGAGCATGTGAGGCATTGCCTGATAAGAAACAATCAGAAATAGCCACATCACTTAAGCAATTAGTCACAACACTGTTGCAGGTAAACAATTTGAAAACTTTTGGGGTGTGTAGTTCTTGTCGTTACAACGGCAAAACAGAAGATGGTGGATACTTTTGCAATCTTGTTAAGCAACCACTGTCTGTTGATAACTTGCGGCTTATATGCAGAGAACATGAAAGTCAGGTTTAACTCCGTACCTGAGGTATTCTTTGAGGTGAAAGTGTGAAAATACCTGACAAATGCATGTGCACGAACGAATAACCTGGAAACCATTTCTTAATTACCTGATCTAATAATCAGCCTTCAAAAAGTTAATTTTGATTTATTACCAGGGCGTCATTTATCTGAGCCGCACATCGTTATGGGAGGTTACATATAAGAATAACGTAAAACAGGTGCTGCTCCCGGTACTGTTCCCAGAATTGCTACTGCATTCCACCTTTCATGCAGGCAAGCAGTTATCAAGATGAAGTTCCCTACAATTAAAAAATGCCATGTAGTTTCATTCTAAAACAGAAATTATGTATATTTGGCTCTTGTATGAAGGCTATGAATTGGTGTAGGTTGTTGAACGAGAAAGAGGTTTTATCAGTATTCAGACTTCCAATAAATCATGACAATCATTCTTGATAAGAAATATGGAGATAAATCATTGACTGATCAAATAGAGAGTGGACAAAGTGATTACTCAGCAAATATCGCTGATTTGTCCTATATCGATCAAAACACACAATCGATAGAAGACACCCTACTAACCACAATAAATTCATCAAATAATGATTGTCTCAATCAAAAGCCTCCTGTTCCAGAATACTTACAAGAGATTTATCACTGGAGTTATCTAAATCCACGCAATGTTAATTGGCTTGATCGTGAGCCTATAGTGAAATCTATTTTATGGTGGCAGCATAAAAAATTAAGCAGTGCAGTTTTTTCTGAAATTAAACCGGCTGCATCCGTTATGCAGGTGGCTGCTGTTTATGGCGAGTTTTCTCAGAACCTTGCGCGGCATATAGGTGGTGATGGGGAATTAAAATTGGTTGACGTTGCACCAATTCAGGTTCAAAACACCCGAATAAAGCTGGCTAATTATCCTCAGGCCGAGGTCTGTCTTGGGGATGCCGCCACAATGAAAGACAAGTGCTACGATGTGGTACTTTGTTATTTTTTGCTACATGAGATCCCCGACGATTATAAAACTCGTGTTTTAGATAACTTACTCAAGCATATTAAACCTGATGGCAAGCTGGTTATTGTTGATTATCATAAACCCCATTGGGCGCATCCTGTAAAACCTATTACCAGCTTGATTTTTGATTTTCTCGAACCATTTGCCAAGACCTTATGGCGCAAAACTATTAATGATCTTACCACTGAGCCTGAAAAGTACGATTGGAAATTTGACCAGTACTTTGGGGGGCTTTATCAGAGGGTGGTGATCCAACATAAGTCCAACTAGCTTGGGTATAAATTAGAGGAGAAACGACATGTTGAATGTTATTCAAAAGGATGTCGTTATTATTGGAGCAGGAGGCGCGGGTTTACGCGCTGCTATTGAAATAGCCAGAGAAAATCCTCAATTGACAATCGCATTGTTGTCAAAGGTTTACCCAATGCGCAGTCATACCGTCGCAGCAGAAGGTGGTGCAGCTGGGGTCGCTAAAGATGAGGATAGCTTTGACAATCATTTTAACGATACTGTTTCAGGGGGCGACTGGTTATGCGATCAGGATGCTGTTGAGTATTTTGTCCAGCAGGCACCGAAAGAATTAACTCAAATGGAACATTGGGGTTGTCCCTGGAGCCGTACTGAAGAAGGAAAAGTGGCAGTACGACCTTTTGGTGGAATGAAAGTTGAACGTACCTGGTATGCCGCTGATAAAACCGGCTTTCATATGCTGCATACGCTGTTTCAAACATCACTTAAATATCCTACGATTGAACGCTATGATGAATATTATTCTACAGATTTAATTACTCAAAACGATCAATGTCATGGGGTAACCGCGCTTGATATGCGAACAGGGCAGATGCGATTTTTCCGTGCTAAGGCGGTTATTATTGCTACGGGAGGAGCTGGTCGTGTTTTCCCATTTACTACCAATGGTGCCATTAAAACAGGTGATGGTATGGCTATGGCCTACCGCGCAGGAGTTCCTCTTAAAGATATGGAGTTCGTGCAATACCATCCAACAGGATTACCTGGTACAGGTATTTTGATTACGGAAGGTTCACGCGGTGAGGGCGGCATTCTGGTGAATAAAGACGGTTACCGTTATCTACAGGATTACAATCTGGGGCCTGCCGATCCCTGGCCCAGGAAAAAAGCTATGGAGTTGGGACCTAGAGATCGTCTATCTCAGGCTTTTTGGCATGAGCAACGAAAGGGTAACACCATAGAGACAGCTTTTGGTGATGCTGTTCATCTGGATTTACGTCATCTGGGTGAAGAGAAAATTAACGAACGTTTGCCCATGGTTCGTGAATTAGCCATGAGTTATATGAGTGTTGATCCAGTAAAAGATCCAATTCCTGTTCGGCCTGTGGTGCATTACACCATGGGTGGGATTGACACAAATATTGAAACAGAGACAAAACTGGCTGGATTATATGCGGCTGGAGAATGTGCCTGCGTCAGCATAAATGGCGCTAACCGTCTGGGTTCCAACTCACTCACGGAGCTTCTGGTTTTTGGAAGTCGCGCAGGTAAAAATGCGGCTAAATTCGCTCATTCGCAAAATGCAGATGTTGATGAAGAGAGCTTACTGGAAACTGCTCAACAGACCGTCAACTCAGTGATGTCTTTGTTCCAGCATAAGGGCAAGGAATCTATACCAGGTTTAAGAAGCGAAATGAATCAGATCATGGAAGAGGGAGCAGGTATTTATCGTGATGAGGCTTCCCTTGAAAAGTCGGTTGAGGAAATGGCTAAACTCAGGTTACGTTTTGCTGATCTTGAGCTGGTTGATAAGAGTAATGTCTATAATACCGATTTGATTCAGGCGCTTGAACTGGGTTCTATGATTGATGTAGCCAGAGCAATGGCTGTATCCGCATTAAACCGGCGAGAATCTCGTGGTTCACATCAGCGTCTGGATCATGTAGAAAGAAATGATCAGGATTATTTAAAACATACATTGGCTACCTTTGCTGGTGACGCTGATCCTGTTATTGATTATTGCGATGTTGTTATAACTAAGTCTCAACCTGCCGAAAGAGTTTATGGAGGTGAGTCAAAATGACCATTGAAGATACCTATCCCCCAGCAGCACAAAAGGTTGTGCGCCATATAGAATTTGAAATATTACGCTACGATCCCGAACAGGATGATGCGCCCTATATCAAAAGTTATCAGGTTCCCTGTCAGGAAGAGTGGGTGATCCTGGATGCGATTAACTACATCAAAGACAACCTTGATAGAACCCTGAGCTATAGGTGGTCCTGCCATATGGCAGTTTGTGGTAGTTGTGGCATGATGGTCAATGGCGAACCAACTTTATCCTGCCATGCTTTTATAAGAGAAATGCCCGATAAAATACGTATAGAGCCATTAGAAAACTTCCCGGTGGCACGTGATCTTATCGTTGACATGGACAGCTTTGTTGAAAAATTAACCAGTGTGAAACCCTATATTATTAACGCAGCTGAACCTCGTAGCATTGATGAAGGAACCTACACCCAGAGTCCATCACAGTTACAAGACTACCAACAATACACCCATTGCATTAATTGCCTGCTGTGTTATTCCGCTTGTCCACAGGTTAATTTGAATGAAGGATTTGCGGGACCTGCCGCACTGGCTCTGGCGCATCGTTATAATATGGATAGTCGTGATCAGGGACTTTCTGCACGAGCAGATGTTGTTGCCAGTAATGAAGGCATTTGGGAATGTTCTTTTGTCGGTGCCTGTTCAGAGGTTTGCCCTAAACATGTTGATCCCGCTGCGGCTATTCAACAAACAAAAATTGCCGCAACAGCCAATTATTTTTTACGGTTTTTAACGCCCTGGAAAAATACGGATAAAAGTCAGTCCAAAACTGAGGAGGGTGAATTATGAAATTAGCAAATGGTAATTATATCCGTCCTACAGCACGTTTTTCATGGTGGTTACGGCATCAGCGTTATTGGCGTTATATGATGCGTGAACTCAGTAGCCTATTTATTGGAATATTCTCGATAATGATGGTGTGGGGGCTTTATCGTCTATCACAGGGAGAAGCTGAATTTACACAATGGCTTCATGGTTTATGGAACAATTTAGCCGGGTTGTCCTGGCTGATGTTGCTGTTTGCCATCTATCACAGTTATACCTGGTTTATCGTAACGCCAAAGGCCTTGCCCCTTAAAATTTCGGGTAAAAGAGTGGCTGATATATTCATTGTTGCAGCTCACTTACTGTTGTGGCTGATCTGTTCAGTTGTCGTTTGGATTGCCTTTGTTTATGGAGGTGGAGCATGAGCATTCAAGCTGAAAAAAAAGCCACACCAAAAATATCCAATAAACCCATTATCTGGTCTTTATTTGCCGCTGGCGGAACCATCACAGCTTTATTAACCCCTGTGTTAGTGCTGTTATTTGCTTTGGCGGTGCCATTGGGTTTACTACCAGCAGAATTGTTTAGTTATGAACGCGTACACGCCATGCTGTCCCACCCCTTGATCCGCTTACTGGTATTTGGTGTATTATTTTTAAGTCTCTGGCACAGCGCACATCGCATGAGAATTACTGTGCATGATTTTGGAGTGCGTGCTGATGGTGTTGCTATGTATCTGTTTTATGGACTGGCGAGTGTTGCCACAATATTATTGGTGGTGGCGCTGGTTTAAGTGTTATTTCAATCAAGGTTTTGGCGAATGGTTATTGGTTGATGCCCTACAGAAATTACTTTTAGCCAGTGAGTCTATTGGATTCCCAATAGTCATGGTGGACGCCAGGGATGGAGCTAAGCAATTTGTAACTGTTCAGATTGTCCCTAAAATGAGCCATTTCATCGTTCAAAAATGGTCAAATAATCGAGTATACTCACATTTTTTGCCTCGAACGGACTCATTTTAGGGACAATCTGAACAGTTACGGATGCATATAGCAATTAGCTGAATAGTTACAGCAATTTTATCAAAAATTTGGCTTCGTTTCTTTTCAAGATCAGGGCGATTTTAGAAGCAAGAGCTTAAGCTATAAAAACCATCTTGCTACAATCTATTTACATTGTTGGACATTTCGAAATTAGATGCTAATCTCAATATAGAATAAGATTTAGAAATACTGTCGTATTGGATGCGGATGCTGGCGGACAACTTTGAGTGAATACTGGAAATTGGAATATTATGGACGAATATAGGGCAATTTTTAGACCTTTAGAAAAAGGTTTTCCCTTTCTGTTCTTTTTTAAGAAGGCTAATGCTGTTTTTGGACGGTGTTTTGGTCAGTTTTCAGTTGACTTTAATAAAAACTCGAAGTTGAACAATAAATTATGACTACTGGTTAAACGAATAAAGGGGTATCATCCACCAGGCAGGGGATGGGGAACCCAAAAGAAGCTTTACAGGATCGGATAAATCAACAGATTGAAAGTTAAAATAAAAAGTTCTATTAGTGGATTTTAATGAGGTTTAAATCTCTTGGGTTCCTATTCCCCGCTGCTTGCAGCGATTAAAAAAGCATTGCGATGAAATCTATGATTTCGGGCAATTCAACCTAATACCCCGTCAGCTTGCTGCGGGGTTGTTAATTATACAAAGGAAAAAATAGCATGAGTACAGGTACAGTAAAGTGGTTCAACG
>JBFFIY010000164.1:0-10896 GCA_041556195.1 Enterobacterales bacterium | reverse complement strand
GACTGATCTTGATGGAGCAACAGGTGTTATTGCTTACCAGTGGAAGAGTGGTGGCAGCAATGTAGGGACGAATAGTGCAAGCTATGTCGTAGCACAATCTGATGTTGGAAATACCTTAACTGTCACCGCCAGCTATACCGATGATCAGGGCAGTGCAGAATCTCCAACCAGTGCCGCGACCAGTGTGGTGAGTAATGTCAATGATGTTGGCACGGTTAGCATTGACAATACAACTCCAGCGCAAGGTCAAACCTTAACGGCTACAGTGACTGATCTTGATGGAGCAACAGGTGTTATTGCTTACCAGTGGAAGAGTGGTGGCAGCAATGTAGGGACGAATAGTGCAAGCTATGTCGTAGCACAATCTGATGTTGGAAATACCTTAACTGTCACAGCCACCTATACCGATGATTTGGGCAGTACTGAATCTCCAACCAGTTCTGCTACCAGTGCGGTGATCAGTACTAATGACGCACCAGTAGCTACAGCGCAATCGGTAACAACTCTTGAAGATATAGCATTGGATATTGTGCTTACAGGTAGTGACACCAACGATGACAGCTTGACATTTACGCTGATCACACAACCTGCTCATGGCAAACTAACGGGCGATTTACCAAATTTAACCTATACCCCAGATCCAGATTTTAATGGCAATGATAGTTTTACCTTTAAAGTCAATGATGCAACAGTTGATTCAGAAACTGCGGTGATCAGTATTGAAGTGAGTTCTGTCAATGATGCGCCGATAGCAACTGATGATGAGCTCAATAGAGATAATTGGGAGCCTGTTGAAATTGATGTTTTAGCCAATGACAGTGATGTTGATATTGATAATGGTGAGAACCCTGATGTGCTCAGTATTCAAGGTGCCAGTGTGAATTCTGGTAGTGTTAGCTGGACTGAAAATTTATTAACATTTACACCGAATAACGGTTTTATTGGTACAGCAGTGGTTGATTATAATATTAGTGACAATCAAGGTGGAACTGACAGCGCTCAAGTCTTTATTGAGATAGATGTGGATGACGCCACTCTGCCAGTGATCACCGTACCCGATGATATTGAGGTTGATGCAGAAGCACTTTCAACTCGAGTAGATTTGGGGGTTGCCACCGCCGTCGATCAATTCGGAGTATCCGTAGCTGTTACTTTAGTGGGAGAGTCTATTTTCTTCAAGCCTGGTGTTCATACTGCTCTCTGGCAAGCCACAGATCAAGAAGGTCGCACCGCCGAGAAGAGTCAACTGATTCGTGTGCATCCCCTTGTTTCTTTTGATAAAGACCAATCTGTGCTAGAAGGGTTTGCTGTTAAAGTGGGTATTCGACTCAATGGTGTATCACCTACGTATCCCTTGCAGATCCCCTATACTGTTTCAGGTTCCGCCAGTAGTGGAGATGATCATGATTTGATTGATGGTATGGTCACGATTAAAGCGGGAACAGATGCTTATATTAGCTTTGATATTTTTGCTGACGGTGTAGTGGAAGATAGAGAAAACATCATTATCGAACTAAGCGATGAAATCAATCGAGGCAGTCACTTTATTCATACTCTGACTATTAATGAGGATAATGTAGCTCCCCAGGTTAATTTAACTGTAGAACAAGCGGGAGAAGAACGTTTTATCGTGAATCAGCAAGATGGCATAGTTCGAGTTAATTCGAGCATTATCCATCCAGATCTGAATAATCAGTTTAGTTTTAACTGGTCAAATGAAGAGCAACTTATTATGGATATAGACGGGGAGGATAATAGCTTTAGTTTCGAGCCCGCAAACCTGACGCCTGGAATTTATCACATAGAACTTGAGGTTATTGATATTGATGACCCCGACTTTTCCGTTCAAAATCAGATCACTTTGAAATTGGAACAGACACCAGTTTCGTTAGGAAACGATGATTCGGATGATGATGGTGTGCCGGACGACACTGAAGGACTGGGCGATAATGATCATGATGGTATCCCCAATTATCTGGACAACATTTCTCAATGTAACGTGATTCCAGAGGAGCTCGTTTTAACAGACAACTTCCTGTTAGAAGGTGATCCTGGTGTTTGTTTGCGATTAGGCGATGCAGCGTTAAGAGCCCAATCCGGTGGAAGCCGAATTATTGATGCACAAAATCTAGATCAAGATAGCACCAATGTTGGCGGTTTGTTTGATTTTATTGCTTCTGGGCTACCTGTTGCAGGCCAGAGTTATCGTATTGTATTACCTCAAATACGTCCTATTCCAACCAATGCAATTTACCGCAAATTTATGCCGGGAAGCGGCTGGGTGAACTTTGCCGAAACGTCTAACGATCAAGTTTGGTCAACTCAGGGAGAACCAGGTTTTTGTCCTCCCCCTGGAGATGAAAATTGGCAACCTGGTCTAAATGAAGGAGCCTGGTGTGTGCAATTGGTGATTCAGGATGGTGGACCCAATGACGCCGATGGTAAAGCCAATAGCACTATTCTTGATCCGGGTGGAGTAGCGGTTGTTATAAGTAATAATAGTTTCCCAATAGCCAATGATGACAGTGTTGAGACCCGTGTGAATACCTCTATTACTATTGATGTGTTGGCCAATGATAGCGATGCTGATAATGATAATTTGAGTATTAGTTCAGCGAATGCCAATTTAGGAGAGGTCAGCATAGTTGATAACAAGTTGCTATATCAGCCCATTGAACAACTTTTTGGAACAGATAACATTATTTATGGCGTCTCTGATGGAATGGGAGGTACCAGCTCAGCTAAGGTGAGTGTGGGGCTGTTACTCAATCAAAATCCGGTTGCGAATAATGATGTTGTGAGCCTGAAAGCGGGTCAACAGGTAACAATTAATGTTCTAACCAATGACACTGATATTGAGAATGATGCCTTGCAAGTGATTGAAGCAACGGCTGAACAGGGTAGTGTGATTATTAATGCGGATAATAGTTTGAGTTATACCGCTGCAACAGATTTTGTTGGAATTGATACGATTAATTACCGAATTCAAGATGCATTGGGAGGAGAAGCAACAGGACAGGTGCAAGTGACTGTGACTGCAGCCACAACCATAGTGAGCGTTTCCACAAGTGGAGGAGGCGGAGCTATGGGGTGGTTTTTGTTTGCCCTTATATTGTTAATCCGTCAAGAGTCAGTCAGTCGGAGATTATTTAAAATGAAATCAACAGAAAAGGAAATCATTGAATGAAACCAGCAATTCAAACTGTGAAGCGATCTATACAGCAGCCTGTACAGATTGGTCGATTGACTAATCTTAAGAAATTCATGATAGCCGTGGCGCTGTCTCATTCATCGATATTGATGGCTGAGTCAGAACAAGCCGGTTCAGCCTGGTATATTCAGGCTGGGATTGGTCAAGTCTCAGGCAGTCGATCAACCAGTTCGCTCGTCAATGATTTGGAGCAAAATGGCGTGACAGTGAACCAACTGTCACAAGATGACAGCCGAACTGGTTGGCGAGTGGCTCTGGGATTTGATGTTAGTGACTACTTCGCGGTTGAGTTGGGGTATGTTGATTTAGGGGATGTTGGAATAAGGCTAACGGCAGAAGTCAGCGATGCAGAACAATTTTTAGCATCGGCCAAAAAACTCCATCCGAACTCAGCAGATGGTTATACCTTAAGTGGTGTTTACCGCTATCCACTTAGTCAGAATTTTAACCTGTCAGGGCGAGTAGGAGTGTTTAGCTGGGATGGAGATTTTGACAGTGTTTTATTGGATAGCAATCAAAGTGTTGGAGACAATAATATTTCTGGCTCCGATCTCTATTTTGGTTTTGGCGGCGAATATCACCTTAACAAAAGAACAGCAGTCTCCATAGAATGGGAGCGTTATGAGCTGGACAATGAGGATTCCGATCTGTTCTCAGTTAATTTAAGGTATCATTTTTAAAAATCAATGAAAGTGGTTATCCATGATACTGATCAGCTGTGTAAAATTAAAAACCTCAGTTAAACAAAACAGGCTTCTGATCAGTCTCTTTATTTTTTTGTTTATGGCTTTGCATGCCAGTGGACAATTTGAGTGGAGTTTGATTTCGACCTTTGAAAATAAACTTTATGATCTGTGTTTAATTCAGACTATGCCAAATCAGCATGATCCCAGAATTGTTATTGTTGATATTGATGAAAAAAGTATTCAGGCAGAAGGCAGGTGGCCCTGGCATAGGGATAAGTTAGCTGATCTGGTTAATACTCTATTTGATGAATATCAGATCCGAGTGGCTGGCTTTGATATGGTTTTTGCAGAAGCGGACGATGTTAGTGCCGGTATGTTGCTTAATCAATTGGCGGATGAGCCCATGCTTCAGAATGACTCTATCCAAACTCTCATAAAAAATAAACAGTTATACCCGTGATACCTGGAAATGCGGGATTTCAGAGCTTCAGTGGGAATCCAGGTCAAGGCGTCGCCCGTAGAGAATACCCAAAGCACTCACTCCGCTCGCGGGGCAGGCTCTGACTGGTCATTTTCAAGAGCGACAACAAAGGACTGGTTTTCCACTGAAGCTCCCGAAGGGCAAGCCAATAAGTGCCCATCTTCTTCATTATGAAAGCTGGATTTAGAAAAACTAATACTGCACTTTTGCTTACAGGACGTAAGTAAGGGGCGTGAGCAGGATGCGGAAGCTTCAAACCTCGAATATGGACGCTTCTTGACTTGCTGAAACCTGCATTTCCAAGTATCACGGGTATAGATAAATATATCGGTGATGCTGTTATGGCGTTTTGGGGAGCTCCAATAACAGATAAAACAACATGCTACACATTCAGTTGATGCGGCTTTAGAAATGATAAAAGCTATAGATAAGCAGAGCAAAAAATTTAAACAGCAAGGACGCCCGGAAATTAGAATTGGAGTAGGTATTAATTCAGGCCCAATGAATGTTGGAAACATGGGTTCTGAGTTTCGTATGGCTTATACTGTGATGGGCGATACGGTTAATCTGGGATCTCGCATAGAGGGGCTTACTAAAAATTATGGGGTCGATATTATTGTTGGTGAAATGACAGCGAAACTTGCTCCTGATTTTTGCTATAGAGGGCTGGATAAAGTTAAGGTTAAAGGTAAGTTATCTGCCGTTAAAATATATGAACCCATTTCACCGGAGCTTTCAGAGAAGCAAAGTTTTAAAAAAGAGTTAGCAGATTATCATCAAGCCTTATATTTATACCAAACAAGAGATTGGGATGGCTCCGAGAAAATATTTAATAAACTCAATGTTAAAAAACCGCATAAACTGTATGATATTTACCTTGAAAGAATAACCCACAACCGTCAACATGAACCTGATTCAGGTTGGGATGGTTCTTTCACATTTTTGACAAAATAATATATGGTATTACTCATTATAAATCTGGAATAAGCCTTGTAATACCAGTTCTCCATAACTGACAATACCGATCACTTTGTCATTTTCAATAACAGGGGCAACCGATAGATCAAGTCGATCAAATAATCGGGCGCAATAACGCACATCCATTTCAGCAGGTAGACTCACTACAGGCTTAATCATTATTTCATAGATATTAACTCGCTCGGGGGAGCGATCTTTAGCCAGTACAGATCTTGCAATATCCGAAAGCAGTACCAGGGCATGAGCATCATCATCAGATCTTTTTTTCACCATGATAACATTGGCTTTGGCTAGTCTCATTTGATGAATAGCCTCATGAACACTGAGCATCCCATCGACTTCTATAAAGGTGTCTCTCATAATTTCTTTTGCTCGAATAACTTTTGTTATGCTCATAATTTATCCTCTAATTCTGCACTAATTTTTTTTATCTGATGACCGACACCAATGGCATCTTCAACATCTATCTGAAAGGCAATGCCAGTGCCTGGTTTTTCATCAAATTTACCCGTTCTGCCTATTTCTTCTAAAATATGGCGGCATAAATGCTCTTCAACCAGAAGTAACAATACATTGCGTTGGGTTTCCAGGGTTAAACCTAAGAATGTTTTAGAGCGAACTAACCCTTCACCTCTGGCATTGCTTATTACTGTGGCACCGGTAGCACCTGCCACACGAGCTGCTTTCATAATGGCATCGGTACTTTCTTCTTCGACAAATGCCACAATCATTTTAAAATGCATGATAATTTCCTCCTGCTAAGTTTGTATATTATTTTTATGTTGTTCACGTTTAAGCTTTCTTTTTTCTAATCTCTCTTTATTTAATTTGGAAAATTTAATCCTGGCTTCCGATAACTGTGCGAAAGCCATCACCGATATGATGGGAAATAAGCTGGCAAATGCTATCAAACCAAAACCATCAATTAGAGGACTACGGCCAGGAACTGTTTCAGCCAGTCCCAAACCAAGAGCTGCCACTATGGGTACGGTGACAGTTGATGTAGTTACACCACCGGAATCATAGGCTAAAGGTATAATGAGTTTTGGTGCAAACCAGGTTTGCACTACCACCAGTAGATAACCTGTGATGATATAATAGTGAATCGGATCACCTACTACAATTCTATAACAACCGATTGAGATCCCAATGGCTACACCAATCGCTACAGCGAGTCTTAATCCCCAGACGTTTATAGAGCCACCCGATACCTCATGGGCTTTAATGGCGACAGCCATTAATGAAGGTTCGGCGATAGTGGTGCTTAACCCAATAAAAAACGCGAAGAGATATACCCAATAATAATCTTGCCAAACCAGAGGAGCTATTATAGAAGTTGAAGTAGCTATACCTGGAGTAAGGAGATCCGGGGTTGTTGTTTGCAGAATTGCTGTTCCGGCAGCAGTTGTACTCGCTAAAAAGGCTGGATCAGTTAATTGTTTCGCCATTAAGCGTCCTATAGGAAACAGTGCTTTTTCAAGTCCGACTAAAAAGAATGTTAGCCCGACTAAAACATAGATAAACCCTGTTAATACTCTGGTAAGATTTGGAACAGGTTTACGGATAACTGCAAACTGAAATCCAAAAATAATGACAACAATAGGTAGCACATCGGTTAATGTACTTACAAAGGTTGTGTATATTTCACTTATCAGGTTCAATGAACCACCATCCCATATGCCATGACGAAAATCATAGGGGTTAGTGAAGCAAAGGCAATTAATCCAAAACCGTCTACCATGGGGTTTCTACCATGAATGGATGAAGCTAACCCAATACCTAAAGCAGTTACGAGAGGCACTGTAATGGTAGAGGTGGTGACACCTCCGGAGTCGTAAGCAATACCAATGATTTCTTCAGGGGCAAAAAAAGTCATGATGACAATTAACACATAACCGCCCAGAATCAGATAATGTATCGGCCAACCTTTAATAATTCTAATGACACCAATGATCATTGCTAAACCGACTGAAAAAGCCACGGTATATCTTAGTCCGTTAGCATAATTTGCTATAGCTTGAGAAGTATTGACGATAAGCTCTCCCTCAGCTGCAATTTTGGCTGCTTCAGCCGCCACTGCAATCAGAGCCGGTTCAGCTACCGTAGTGCCGAAGCCTAAGCAAAAGGCGAATACCAGTAACCAGACAACGCTACCCTTGCGGGCAAAAGCTTGAGCCAGAGATTCCCCAATAGGAAATAAACCCTGTTCTAATCCATGAATAAAAAAGGTTAACCCCAGAATGACAAATAGTATTCCGGTGATTAAAACTGCGATGTGTTCAAGTGGTTGCTGTAAGACTACAAATTGAAAAAAAGCGACTACAATCAAGATAGGAGCCAAGTCTTTCAGGCTACCAATCATCGCTTTAAAAAGCTTCTTCAGGGTTGCTCTCAATGAATACTCCTAAGCCAATTCAAGTCAAAAAAGAGTGTTGAAAATTTTTCAGGTATATACCCATTGTCATCCAAAATGCCTGACTTCAGTAAAGTTTCCGCATCCTGCTCACGCGCCTGACCTATGTCCTGTAGACAACGAAAAAGGGGCCTACTTTTGGTGCCCTTCGGGATCTTAGCCAGAAAATCTGATTTGCATTGTAGCATTTGAAAAGAATGAGTCATATCTTTCATACTACGCTTTGTTCAGAATTTCTGGCTAAAATCTGAAATAGGTATTATGGATGACAACGGGTATAATTAGTGACTAGTACCCGTTGATAAGTGCGTCTTATTATAGACGTTATACTTACCAACGGGGCGTTTCATTGGGATCCTTTTAATTTCTTTTAGCGTTTTCGAATCATAAATAATGAGAGCGCCATTAAGCTCCATCAAACTCATTAATGCATACCGGCCATCTTTGGTAAATTCTATGTGAGCTGCTGTCTTACCAGGTTCAGGTCGAAGAGTTTTAACGATCTCCAGTGTTTTTTTATCAATGATATGTACCTTGTCTTTATTGGGGCCAAAAAACACATCACTCCAGGCATAGTCACTATTTTCATGCGAACGCATAAAAAAACCAGGGCCTTCTGTTTTAATTCGTTTGATTGTTTTCCAGTTCTCCATATTGATAACGGAGATCTCGTTATCTCTCAGGTTGGGTGTTGCCAAAACACGTTCACCCTGATACATCCAACTAATACCAGAGCCTAAATGTGGCATACCCGCTAGTTCGAGATCGGAAATTTTCTGTTTTTTATCTAAATCAAACACCTGACCTTTGGCGATTTTACCCGTTTTGCCAGAATCCAGAGGACGGGTTGCACCAATTACTCGCTGATAATCGGGAGAGAAGAAAAAATCATCAAAGATATTTTCAGTTTTCATTTTGATGGGCTCAAGATGGAATTTTCCCAGAGGAAGTGCATTATCACCAGAATCTTCTCGATAATCATGAACCCAATGATTTTTATTCGGTTTTTTAATATAAGGTATTTCCCATATTTCAGCGATGTCTTTTAAAGCCACCACAAAACTATTTCGTGGACGTGCGTGATAGACGGCACTAATTCTGGAACTTTTTCCACCAATAGAGGCGGCGGGTATTGTTTTGATAAGCGATAAATCTTCTCCATCAAGTACCACAACATTGTGAGGCCAATAATTGGCGGCAACAACGTATTGACCATCATCTGATACAGCAATGTTTCTCATATTGATACCAGCCCTTACTTCGGCAACATAGCTCATATTAAAAATATCGTATTTACTTACCCATCCATCTCTTGAGCCAAAATAAACATAACGGCCATCACGGGTAAATTTGGGACCTCCATGTAAAGCATAATGTGATTTGAATCGAGTAATAGGTTCAAATTTATCACCGTCTAGCAAGGTAATATGATGATCGCCGCTTTCAACAACTACAAATAAATTCCATAAATTTGCATCAAAAAGCGGCTTTTTAGAGATTTTGTCAGAAGTTCTGAGATCTTTACGACTGTTAGCTATATCATCTTCTTTCCACTCAGGCATTATTTTAGGCGGCTGATAGATGAAATTGGTAATTTCAGTTATGGCTTGAATGGATAATTTATCAGAAAATCCCGGCATCTGCGTAGCAGTTCGACCATGAGTAATGACATCGATAGCTGATTTTTTTCTTAGTCTTGAAAGATTTCCCGGTAGTAAAGCAGGCCCCATTAAACCGGTACGTTCCACACCATGACATGATGCACAATGAGTTGAAAATAGTGCTTTGCCCGAAGGGGAAGTGACGTTTACTGAAGGCGAGGAATTGCCATAGCCTGATTGAATAAAACTAACTATAAATAAACTGTTAACCAATAATTTGAGTGCTTTATGCATAACGGATTTCTTCATGAGTAATTTGTTAAAAGGTAAGTAAATCATATGGTTAGGTTATAATTGGGTGCTAGACTTTTTCCAATGATGATCCTCAGCTCTTTTATAAGGCACAACCTGGATCCTTTCAGCTTGAGTTTCGATACCAATTTCTTCATCAGTGAGATAACAGGCAGGATCTTCCTGCCACGGATCGCCGGTGAGTTGATAGGGACGAATTCGAGCATTTCCACCACAAATATTCAGATATTGACAGATTCCGCAACGTCCCTTGAGCTTTCGAGGTTGTTGTTTTAAACCTGCCATTAACGGATTAGAGGTATCCTGCCAGATATCGGAAAATTGGCGATCTTTTACATTGCCCAAACTATATTGCCACCAGAAAGTATCGGGGTGAACGTCGCCTAAATTATCGATATTTGAAATACTAACACCAGAAGCATTGCCCCCCCAGTTGATCAGGGCTTGTTCAATCAGAGCTGCTTTTTCAGGGAAATTTTTGCGTACCCAAAATAATAGATACACCCCATCGGCATCATTGTTGCCAGTAACATAATCATTATCTATATCATTTTGTATATCTTGCCAGGCTCGTTCTATGAGATGTAAAACGGCATCACGAGTTGCAATATGAATAACATCGTCCTTACGATTTTTATTGCCCCGTCCACCGTAATTAAGATGAGAAAGATAAAATTTATCAATATTCTCATCTCGCATCAAATCGAGTACCTGAGAAAAATGTGTTTTATTGTCTTCGGTTAAAGTAAATCGGATCCCGACTTTTATATTTCTTTTTTTAAGTAATCTTATTGCAGATAAAGCTTCTTCAAAGGCACCTTTTTTTTGTCGGAAGGCATCATGTATATCACCAATACCATCCAGGCTAATGCCGACATAGTCATAGCCAATCGCTTCAATTTGGTCAATATTATTTTCATTAATTAGAGTGCCATTACTCGACAGGGCAGTATAGAATCCCATTTCCTTTGAACGTTGTGATATATCAAATATATCGGGATGCAATAAGGGTTCACCACCCGATAAAATTAACACAGGGACACCAAAACTTTTTAGATTATCCATAACCTCATAAATTTTATCTGTGGTTAATTCACCAGGAAAATCCTTGTCTGTTGATATGGAGTAACAATGTTTACAGGTTAAATTACAACGGCGAATTAGGTTCCAAATCACCACAGGGCCTTTGGGTTTTCTGGAAATGGGTGTTTCTG
>JBFFIY010000163.1:0-10939 GCA_041556195.1 Enterobacterales bacterium | reverse complement strand
GTAATAAGTTGTTTAGGTGCATTAAATGGCTGGATTTTATGTCAGGGTCAAATACCACTGGCTGCCGCTAAAGATGGAGTATTTCCAAAAATATTCAAACTTGAGTCAAAAAATAACACGCCTTATATGGGGTTAATTATCTCTAGTGTATTAGTGTCGGTACTAACATTGGCTAATTATAGTAAAGGATTGGTAGGATTTTTTACCTTCGCTATTTTACTTTCAACCTTAACCGTACTTTTACCCTATTTATTATCCATTCTGAAAGAATTAAAAGATGTTAAAAATAATTGGTTCGTGGAAAAAGCATGGCGTAGATTATTGATAGCTTCTTTTGCTTTGTTGTATAGCTTATGGGCAATTTGGGGAATTGGTTTTGAAGCTGTTTTCTGGGGTGTGGTTTTATTAATTTCTGGTGTGCCTGTTTATCTGCATATGACAAAAAAGTGAGGTTCTAAACTATGACTAACTTTATGCAATCTGATGTAAATTTAATAAAAACAGTCCTATTAAAACATCCACGACAAGCTTTTATTTCCGATCAAAAAATTGATGATGAATGGCAACCCTTAAATTACCTGTCCCGACCAGATCTGGAAGAAGCTATATTAGAATATAACGCTTTTGTTGAGTTGATAAAAAGTCATGGTGCTGAAGTACATTTTTTAGCTGGAGATGAAAATACTCAAATTGATTCACTCTATGTGCGTGGTGCCCTTTTAGTGTCAGACAAAGGTGTAATCCTTGCCAAAATGGGAAAACCTGAAAGACGTACTGAACCATCGGCGATGAAGCAAAAACTCATTGAACTGGGTATTCCCATATTGGGTCAAATCGGTGGAAATGCTAAAGTCGAGGGTGGTGACGTGGCTTGGCTGGGTTATGCTATTGATGAAATGGTGGTTGTACCTTTGCCACATTTTAAAGGTCCGACGGATGCATTTCACTTAATGTCCATATTCAGTCCCATTTCCAATAAAGCCGCCGTTGTCTATTCGCCCTTAATGCCAGTAATTTTTAGGGTGTTATTATTGAAACGCGGTTCTCAATTAATTGAAGTGCCTGATGAAGAATATGATTCACTTGGATGTAATGTTTTAGCAATTGCACCGGGCAAATGTATTATGGCAAAAGGTAATCCTATTACCAGGCAACGCATAATTGCAGCCGGTTACGAAGTTTATGAATATGATGGAAACGAAATTTCATTAAAAGGCTGTGGTGGGCCAACATGCCTCACTCGACCACTTTTTCGTGAAAAATAATGGGATTATTAAAATTTAATTGGTAATACATGAAGAATAATTTGGTTTAAAAACTATACCCTTGCACTTAACTTGAGCTTTTGAATAATGTGGCTAAACTTATAAGAAGAAAAGCTGTCTAATGGATAGTAATAATTGTTCTGTAATGAATATAAAACACCCGATGCTCTTTTTGTTATTTCTGTCACCATTAGTGTCTGCCGATAATAGAACTCAAGAAAAATCTTCTTTAAAATCATTACTCTCCATGAATTTAGAGATGTTGGGACAGGTTCAAATTTATACCGCCAATCGTGAATTAACTCCCATTGAAGAAGCACCGTCGGGGGTTTCGGTGATCACCGCTGAACAGATTGAACGCCAGGGATTGAAGAGCCTTTACGAAGTACTTGCACGTACTCCCGGCTTTTTTAATGCTACTTCGCCCTTTATGGAACCCATCTCCAACCGGGGATTTGCCGAGAATGTGAACACCAATTATCTGTTATTGGTAGATGGCCATGCATTGAATGATGACACCATCAACGGCCTCGGCCATTCGCATATGATGCAAAATATGAGGTTATTTATTTTGCACATTCAGTAGGTCACATCTCTCGTTTTTTATTCATCCAAAATCACTCACAACTGCCTGGAGAGTTCAAGTAATGAATAGGGTTTAGACAGCAGTTTGGCACTAAAACCATTTTCAACAGACTTATCCATATATCCCGATGTAAGCAATACTTTGAGATTTGGAGACTTGCTGGTTGCCAGTCGCGCCAATTCGTAACCATTAAATTCTCCGGGCATCACCACATCGCTAAATAATAAATCAATGCCTGGTTCCAAAGCCAAAACTTCCAGGGCCTGTAAACTGTTTTTAGCTGTATGTACCCGTGATACCAGTTGTTATCCATTATGTCTGATTCAGAGTGCTTTGGTTCTAGCAGGTTACAGCGGAGGTTTTAGGATGATAGTATTGCATATTTCATTTAATGCTTAGCCTTTTTTCACTATCTTTAATCCATAAAAAAAGGCAGCTAAATTAGCTGCCTTCTTTAAATTTATCTCAGGAAAAAATCCTAATCAATGATATTAACTCAACTTTTCTTTGATTCGGGCTGCTTTACCGCTCAATTCACGTAGATAGTAAAGTTTGGCACGACGTACATCACCACGACGCTTAACTTGAATGCTGTCAATTTGGTGACTGTATGTTTGGAATACACGTTCAACACCAACACCGCTAGAAATTTTACGAACGGTAAAGGCTGAATGTAGGCCACGGTTCTTTTTAGCGATAACAATACCTTCAAAAGCCTGCAATCTTTCACGATCGCCTTCTTTTACTTTTACCTGAACGACTAAAGTGTCTCCTGGTGCGAAACTTGGAATTGTCTTAGTCGCCATTTGTTCAGCGTTAAGTTGTTCGATGATGTTGCTCATTGTTGACTCCTAAACAGGTTCACCTGATAAAATTGCCCAGGTATCCTAATCGTTTAACCATAAATCTTGGTTAATGGTATGGATTGCTGGTTTTGGTTACTGAGCGTTTCTATTCAACTACTCATGCTCAGCGATAAATTCTTGCAACAATTGTTGCTCTTGTTTTGTCAAAGACCGTTTTTCTAATAAATCGGGTCTTCGTAACCATGTGCGTCCCAAAGATTGTTTGAGTCGCCAAATTTTTACTTGCTCATGATGCCCACTTAAAAGAACATCTGGAACCTTTATATCGCGGTATGTTTCCGGCCGCGTGTAATGAGGATGATCCAACAACCCTTCTGTAAAAGAATCTTCTACAGCTGATTGTTCATGCCCCAAACTATCGGGTAATTGACGAATAATCGCATCCATCAATACCATGGCAGGCAATTCACCACCACTTAAAACGTAATCACCAATGGACCATTCTTCATCCACTTTTTCTTCAATTAAACGTTCATCAACACCTTCATATCGGCCTGCTAATAGCACTAACGCCGGCTCTTTGGCCAAAGTCTCTATCGCGGCCTGGGTCAGGGGTTTACCCTGAGGAGATAAGTAAATTACTTTTGCCTCGAAACCCTTTTTTGATGCTGCTTCTGTGGCACAATCAATAGCATCGGCTATTGGTTGAACCTTCATCAACATGCCGGGACCACCACCATAGGGTCGATCATCAACAGTGCGATGCTTGTCATGGGTAAATTCTCGTGGGTCCCATAACTGTAAATCAACTATTCCCTTGCGAATAGCACGGCCTGTGATCCCAAACTCCGTTAATGCACGAAACATCTCAGGAAATATAGAAATAATACCAAACCAGGTTTTCTCTAAAGGAGCCTTTTCAAAAGTTTTTTTCTTAGAAGTCACTGGGCCAATCTACAATAATTTGTTTCTTATCCAGCTCCACTCTGATCACCACTTGATCTAAAATATAGGGAACCAGTCTTTCTTTGAGTGGCTTGCCTTTTGAATTTTTCAGACCTACAGCCTGATCATCAATACTTACCAACATCACATCATTGGCACCTGTTTCCATAAATTGGGTCAAAACACCAAAATCTTCCTGTTGAAGATTGGAAACACGACAACCTAATAAATCTTTCCAGTAATAATCACCTTCTTCAAGGTTTTTAAACTGTTCAAGTTTGACAGCTATTTCAACCTGACGTAATGCCAGTGCTTCATCTCTGTCTTTACAATTATCTAATCTGGCGACCAGACCTTTGCTTTGTGAACGCCAGTCTTGCACCTGGCAAGTTTCCCATCCCCTGGTTGTTTTGAGATACCAGGGATGGTAGCTAAAGATATCTTCAGGGTTTTCAGTAAATGAGTAAATTTTTACCCAACCATGGACACCAAAGGCCGTGGTTATTTTACCAATTATCTGCATTTCATCTGCTGTACTCATCCCGTTCCTCCAATCTTTAAACCCCTAAACTTTTGAATTAATCAGCTTTTGAGTTAATCAGATAGACGGGGAAAGTATTAAGCAGATTTTTTGAAATCTTTTACCAATTTGCTAACACGCTCACTAAGACTTGCGCCTTGACCAACCCAATGCTCAATGCGTTCCAGATCTACACGTAATTTTTCTTCCTGACCACAAGCTGTAGGGTTAAAAAATCCTACTCTTTCGATATATCGACCATCTCGTGCATTACGAGAATCAGCTACTGTCAGATGATAAAACGGGCGTTTTTTTGCGCCACTACGAGCCAAACGAATGATTACCATGCGCCAACTTTCCTCTAAATTATTCGTAATTACTGTAAAAAGATTCACAGATACAGCTAAAATGTTCTTCATAATGACTAAAATCTTTAGTCATACTCAAACAGACAGCCTGTATTTTAAGGCGCTGAATTGTACTCTTAAATGGAACTATTGTGAACCCAAGATCTGCAATATGTTATGTTTTTTTCTAAAAAGAACAGAAATAAGTCAATATTACCGTCCAAAAGGTGGCATCCCCCCCCCTGGAGGCATCATTCCCTTCATGCCACGCATCATTTTTGACATGCCACCTTTACCAGAAACCTTTTTCATCATCTTTTGCATTTGGTCAAACTGCTTAAGCAAACGGTTCACATCCTGAACCTGGGTACCTGAACCCATAGCAATACGTCGTTTACGAGATCCCTTGATCACCTTGGGAAATGCTCTCTCTTTTGGCGTCATCGAGTTAATAATAACTTCCATTTGTCCCAGACTCTTTTCTCCTGCAGCCGCCTGCTTGGCACTGGGTGCTTGTCCCATGCCCGGCAATTTACCCATTAAACCGGCTAAACCACCCATATTGTTCATCTGGATCAGCTGTTCTCTAAAGTCTTCCAGATCAAATCCCTTTCCTTTTATGACCTTTCTGGCCAGTTTTTCGGCTTGTTTCTTATCAACCTTGCGCTCAACATCTTCAATCAGGCTAAGGACATCACCCATACCTAAGATTCGAGAAGCGATCCGATCTGGATGGAATGGCTCTAATGCTTCTATCTTTTCACCAACCCCCATAAATTTGATGGGCTTTCCGGTGATCTGACGGATTGATAATGCTGCACCACCACGAGCATCACCATCTATTTTGGTTAATATAACACCCGTTAACGGTAGGGCCTGATCAAATGCCTTAGCAGTATTGGCCGCATCCTGACCAGTCATGGAATCTACTACAAATAAAGTCTCAACTGGCGTAATAGCCTGATGAAGCTGCTTAATTTCAAGCATCATGTCTTCATCAATGGCTAATCGACCCGCAGTATCAACGATTACCACATCATAGAACTGTTGACGAGCGTGTGCGATTGCCGCTTTAGCAATATCAACGGGTTTTTGCTCAATAGTTGATGGAAAAAAGCCTGCTCCAATTTCCTGGGACAGGGTTTCAAGCTGTTTAATAGCCGCTGGACGATAAACATCGACACTAACTACCAGGACTTTTTTCTTCTCACGTTCTGCCAGATAACGGGCTAATTTCGCCACACTGGTGGTTTTACCCGCCCCTTGTAAACCCGCCATCAACACCACTGCCGGAGGCTGAGCAGCCAAATCAAGGCTGTCATTAACACCGCCCATGGCCTGGATCATTTGCTCATTCACGATTTTGATAAAAGCCTGACCTGGTGAAAGACTGGTCATGACATCAGAACCCAGAGCCTGAACCTTTACTTTTTCTACAAAATCTTTAACAACCGGTAGAGCAACATCCGCTTCAAGTAGCGCCATTCGCACTTCTCTCAGGGTTTCCTTAATATTATCTTCCGTTATTCTGCCTTTACCACTTATGTTTTTAAGGGTTTTGGTTAGCCGTTCAGATAGATTGTCAAACATGGGTATTCATCATCCAGTTAAAATTAGCGCCACTATAATCAGGCCAGTATTGTACCTGAACCGGGAAAAGAGAACATCCCGCAATAATAGCAAATTTTAAACTCCAGGATAATCCTTCAGTTTAGCTTGCTTGGATCCAATCATCTGTCTTACAATCAGATCTCATATATTTAATAGGAATGACCATTTTCTGGTGAATACCTCCGTTCTCTCACTCTCGGTGATTTTTCTTTATTTGCTTTCCACTTTTGCCTTCTGGAAATCAGCAAAAACTTCAAACGACCGAATTAAAATAATAGCGACACTACTGCTGTTAACAGGATGGTTAATTCAGGGTGCAGTTCTGCATCTACAAATAGATACGAGTCAGGGACAAAATCTCAGTATGAGCAATCTGGCCGGCATTATCAGTTGGATCATGCTCGCTCTATTAGCCATCAGTCACTTTCGCAGTGAAGTGACCCTGTTAATGATGATCATGTTAGTGGTAGCAATTCTGGCCCAAACCTTAAGCCAATGGTTCCCCAGTCAAAGGGTATTCGCTTTAGCGACTCATCCAGCAGCAGTGGCTCACATATTAAGCATTCTGTTTGCTTATAGCCTATTAGCGCTGGCAGCCCTGCAATCCTTATTAGTGTGGTGGCTTGATGTTAAATTGAAAAGTCATCTGGGTAGTTCCAATCCGCTCATACCACCATTATTAGCCATGGAAAGATTGCTTTATCAAATGTTATTAACCGGTTTTATCGTCTTTAGCCTGTCAATCTTATTCGCGGTAGTTTTCCTTCAGGACGAACTCTTACAACAACCCATTCATAAACTGGTACTTTCTTTTACTGCCTGGCTACTATTTGGTTTGTTATTATTAGGTCATTGGCGTTTCGGATGGCGGGGACAACAGGCAGCCCGCTGGACTCTCGGAGCCTTTTTTCTATTAGCATTGGGGTATTTTGGTGTCTGGGCTGTAAAACTTTGGATATTATAAAACCATAGGAATTATGGAACTGTTAAACTATCGGAGTCATGGAAATATGGAACAATCAGAACTATCTGGATAACTGCTATTGAACTCAATCTCTAATCTCACACTGCTACTGATCCTTTTGGTGCTCATTCTTATTTCGGCGTTCTTCTCCAGCTCCGAAACCGGCATGATGACACTTAATCGTTACCGATTAAAACATCAGGTACGTTCTAAAAACCGAACAGCTAAAAGGGTAAATAATCTACTCAATGAACAAGATAAACTCATTGGGCTAATTCTTATCGGGAATAATTTTGTTAATATTCTGGCATCCGCCATTGCTACAGTGTTAGCTGTGAGAATTTGGGGTGACATTGGTGTTGCAATTGCCACAATAGTATTAACACTCGTGGTACTTATTTTCGCAGAAGTCACACCTAAGACTCTGGCTTCACTTTACCCGGAAAAAATTGCCTATCCTGCATCATTTATTCTAAAACCCCTTATGAATATACTCTACCCCTTTGTCTGGTTGGTAAATTCATTGGTAAAACTAATATTAAAACCCTTTGGCATTAACCTTAACCAAAATTCTCATGAGCTCAACGCCGACGAACTTCGCTCTGTAGTACATGAGTCAGGTTCTTTAATACCTCCTTCACATCAAAGAATGCTACTCAGTGTATTAAGCCTGGAAAGTATAACAGTAGAAGATATTATGATCCCAAAAGTAGAAATTGCCGGGATCAACCTGGAAGATGACTGGGATCTGGTGCTAAATTGCCTGAAGAACATGCAGCATACAAGGTTACCGGTTTATCGAGGAGAAATCGATGAAATTGTGGGTATGTTACATGCTCGTGATCTCGCAAACCTGATGAGTGGTGATGAACTAACAGAAACAGAATTGCTTGATGTACTTAGAGATATCATCTTTGTACCTGAAGGCACACCATTAAATACCCAACTCATTAAATTTAAAGCCAGAAAAAACCGTGTTGGGCTGGTGGTTAATGAATATGGAGATATTCAGGGATTGGTCACCCTGGAAGATATTCTTGAAGAAATAGTTGGGGAGTTTACCACTGACATCTCTCAAACCATCCATCCTGATATTCACAGGGATAGTGGAAAAGGCTACCTCATTGACGGCAGCATAACCCTGCGTGAACTCAATAAATCTCTATCTTTAGAATTTTCAACAGATGGTCCAAAAACCCTCAGTGGTCTAATTGTAGAGTATATGGAGATGATTCCATCACCTTTGACGGCAGTACGTATTGAAGGCTATCCGATGGAGATTATCCAGGTGAAAGACAATAGAGTTAAAACCATTCGGTTATATCCAAACCTGCGCCGGCTTTAGGCTCATTTAATTCAAGCATTTTCTATAAAAACTGCTAAAATATAGCCATGCCACCTGGAAATAAAAGGAAGTTGTATCAGTTATGAAACCTGTCAAAATCGCTTTAATTGTGATCGGTGCCTTAGTCGCCATTTTTGTCCTCCTTATTACCTATATTACTCTGATCATAGATCCCAACGACTATAAACCCGAGATCATCGAACAGGTTAAAATAAACACCGGCCGTGACATGGTGATTGAAGGTGATATTTCATGGAGCTTTCTGCCTGATATTGGCTTGACAATCGGCCATACTGAGCTGAAAAACCCACGGGGATTTCCAACAGAACCTCTACTGCAATTTGATCATGCCCAGGTTAACCTGGCCTTTTGGCCGCTTTTAAGTAAAGAAATTGAAGTAGGTATGATTTCTATCGATGGATTTTCCGTTTATTTGCACACTCGAAAAGATGGAAAAAGTAATCTTGATGGAATTGGAAAATCATCAGAACAAGATGGAACTCTGTCCATAGACTCTGAACAACCAACACCTGAACAAACTGCAGGAGCTGGCATAGAAAAACTGGCGATTAAAGGTATTGAAATTAACAATGCAAAAATCCTCATTGAAAATGTACCTGAACAAACAAAACAAATTTTCGATTCAATTAATTTCACTTTAGGGGAACTGCAACTTGAAAAATCCGTTCCAATATCTTTCTCAGCCAAAATTGATACTGGAGAATTAAAAGCAAATATTCATTCTGAAGGAAAAATAAAAATTGCTAAAGCTCTACAGCGTTTTGACTTAATCAACCTGAAGACTGAGGTTATAGCTGAAGGAGAAGTTTTACCCAATAAACAAATCATAGTTAAAAACCACATAACTGGCTTTTTTGATCAAAGTAATCAACTACTCAGAGTTCCCTCATTCAAACTTTCAGTTTTTGATATAGACATCAATGGAGAACTCTCCGTCAAACTTAACGATATTCCAGACATTCAATATGATTTCAAAATTGGCAAGGTTGATTTAGATGCCATTTTTCCACCAAAAAACAAAGAAACAGAAGAGCCAGAAGAACAAACTGTTGCCCAATCACCAGATTTATCCTGGATGAAAAATTTTAATGTTAAGGGACTCGTTAGCATTGAATCAATTAAAAGCAACAAGCTTACAATAAGCAATATCAGTCTGCCTTTAGAACTAAAGCAGGCACAACTCAATCTAAACCCAGTTAAAGCCGATCTCTATGAAGGTAATATCTTAGCGAAAATTAATTTAGATGCCAGGAAAAAAATACCAACCTATGCTTTTAAAGCCAGTATGAATGAGGTGAAGGCCCTCCCTCTTGTTAAAGATCTATTAGAAAAAGAATTGATCAGTGGCACAGCCAACTTCTCTGCAGATCTCAAAGGAAAAGGATTGGATGTAGACAGCATCAAGCAAAACATTCTGGGTAATGGTCAATTTGCCTTTACCGATGGAGCTGTTCATGGAATCAACGTGGCCGAGTTATTACGAACAGCTTATGCAAAACTAAAAGGTCAGACGATTGAACCGGGTCAGGGACCAAAACAAACTGATTTCGCCTCATTAACAGGCAGCTTTTCTTTACTCTCCGGTATAGTAAAAAATCCTGATTTAGAACTACTTTCACCCTTACTTAGAATTTCAGGAAAAGGACAGGCACAGATAATAAACGAAACTGTTGATTATTATTTAACGACCTCCATTGTCGGTACACTTAAAGGTCAAGGCGGTGAACCGATTAAAGATTTAAAAAATCTCTCAGTCCCATTAAAAATCAAAGGTCCTATGGCCCAACCTAAAATTTCTGTTGATATGGATGCTGTATTTAAACAACAACTAAAATCAAAAACAGACGAACAAAAGAAAAAACTGAAAGATAAACTCAAAAACAAACTGAAAGGGTTATTTGATTAGTAAAAAAATACTAAGAAATCTACTTTAACTTATCCCGATCCCAAGTTATTTAAAGGAGAAATAGATATGGCAATAGTAACTGGAATTTTAACTACCATGGAAGTATTGTAGCAAGCTTCCGTAGTGTATCATAGTCAAGATCCTCTATTAATTCGATTTAGAAATGCAATGGTTGAAAAATCTTTTGTGTTTGAATATGTCGGAAAACTGAATAATATGACGATAAACAACATTCCTTCGCCTTATATACCCGTGATACCTGGAAATGCAGGTTTCACGGGTATAGACATTCTTTTTGTTGCCGAAGGTCATCTATTGCATTGAAGTTTTGTGTCATCGCTTTTCTTAATGATTCAAAATTCAAATGCTTTTTTTGTTTTCTTACAGAAGTCAAAGGAATACCAAAATAAAGAAGCTATATTTTGATCAGATCATCTAAATGGAAAAAAGTTCACTGTTTTTGAAAAAAATCTTAAAAAACTGTGAGCTTACGGCAGCATAGCTTGACGCTCGTAGTTGAATGAAGAAAGTGGGAGTTGCTCCTTTTAAAGCGAACTCTCGACATTATTTTTCTGATAATTCCAAGGTAGGTAATGTTCAGGATCGACCACCACATTTTCATT
>JBFFIY010000162.1:0-10980 GCA_041556195.1 Enterobacterales bacterium | reverse complement strand
GATAATGAACGATAATACTAAAGAAATTTTAATTATTTGTATGGCAGCTATAATTTGCTCAGCATTGTTTTCACATTGTGAAATAGTAACAGAAAGAGCAAAATACGGGTCAACAAGTAAATGATCTTGCGGCGGGCGGTGTGGGTTAGGAGCCTACGCCAATTAAGTCTTGGGAGGGATGCCCAGGCCCCGTCACCTTTTAACAATGAACGGAGGAATTTGTAGAATCTCAATCAACCGATAACCCCAGCACCAAGAGCTAAGGAGTGAGAGATGAAGGAAGCCGCAATAATAATGAGTATGTTAGCAATTATTTTGACTTTAATAACTATGCGTAAGGGCCAAGAATAATGGAAGCTAAGTTCAATTTCAAGATCAATAGAAACGGGAATCTATCTAATATAACTCTGACAGCCGAGTTTCCAGCTTATATGTACCCGATACCTACAGGTTTATTTAAAACATTGGATGAAAGAGAAGTGATTGAATACGGCAAAGCTATATTAAAAGAAAAGCTTTTGAAAGCAATAATGAACGCAGAACTAGAGGGCCAAGAATAATGTTGTCAAAAGAGCTTGAGAAGAAGTTGGAAGAGAAAAGAATACAATGGGCTACAAAAAGCGCAGATACGTGTCTTAAGAAAGACGATCCAAGAAGAGTAAATATAGAAGTTCTGGGTATCTTGCCGTGGGATGAAGGTGCAAGAGCCCTTGCAGAAATATTAGTGGAAGAATTGGATAAAGAGATTAAGTTCTACAGTGCTCCTACAAATTTCACAGAAGAGTTTAGAAAGGGAAACCTTAATCAGCTAAACACAATCAAAACCCTGCTCACAGGAGGCAAATGATGGGGAAGTATAGGGAGTTTTGGATATCAGACTCAATGTTAGATTTTGTAGACAAGCAGAAAGCTAGTGGAGTTACCGCTTACAAAGAAAAACCAGAAACAACATATCACAAAAACCCTTCAACAAAGTTTATTGAAGCCAAAGCCCTAGCAGAAAAGGATGAGTTGATTGATGAATATCAAATGGCCGTTGGAACATTATCAATTAGGATAGAAGATTTAATTCATGTTTTAGTAGATCATAACGGTGAATATGATGAGCCTTGGCTTAGATCGCTTGAAAAAGAAACAGAGCAAACCCTATCCAAGTTAAAAGAAGCCCGTAAACAATTCAACCAGGGGGAATAGATGGACATTGAAAGACTATATAAAACTATGTCTGAAATGAGCCTTGGTGATATTTTAATTGTAGCAGGGCAGGCTGTTAACATGAAAATGGACAAAAAAAGGGTAGATTTAATATTGAGATACGTTAATATAGCATTATCAAAAAGAAAGTTAGCCTCACAAATACCTGACCCAAAGGAGCAAGAATGACTGATACAAAGCCGCGTGAGTTTTGGATACATGAAGATACTCATACTTATGATGTGTTTAAGAGAGAAATTGATTTTGCTGAATATTCAGCAAGAGTCTTAGCTTTTACAGATGGTCGTTATAAGCCTATAAAACTCCACGTCATTGAAACAACCGCAGTCGAATCCAGGGATGCTATTATAAAAGAGCTAATAAGAGAGCTTGAAAAGAACAAGGATAATTTTGAATGGGTTTATTCTGCAAACCTAGGGAGAGAAGCTGATATATTAGCAAGAGATTCTTCGGCCAATATTACTCAAGCCCTCAATTCGCCATTGCTTAAAGCTTGGAGGGGGGAGTGATGAAAGATATTATAATTAGCTTGATAATACTGCTAGCAACAATACCAGTGATTATATATGCAGAAAAGTGGTCAAAGAATAAGATTAAAAAAGATAGAGAAGAATTTGACAGATTAAATAAAGAGTTTTTGGAAAAAATAGAAAGAGAATTGAATGAGTAATTTTGTTAGCACAGACCCACAGTCACACAAAGGCAAGACTGATATATGGCTCACACCACTAGACTTGCTAGAGAGAATAGGCTCATTCGACTATGATCCATGCCCACACAAAGGACATAAAACCGCAAAAAAGTTAGAGGAAGGTGATGGATTAAAGTCAAAATGGCAAGGAAAGGTATGGCTAAACCCACCTTACAGTGAGGCTGAAAAATGGCTTGATAGGCTTTCAACTCATGGGCTTGGATGTGCCTTGTTGTTTGCAAGGACTGGCAGCAATTGGGTACAAAAATACATTAGAGCAAGTGATGAAATATGTTTTATCCGTGGGCGTATATCTTTTATGAAACCCGATGGTACCTATGGACATAATGCTGGATCAGACTCAATGATTTTAACTTATGGAATGAAAATAAGAGATAGAAGTTTAGGTGTATTTGTTAACCCCAAGTAACCCCGAAGAAAGGATGAGAGGATGTGTGACGTAATATCTTTTATTATTTTTTTATTAATCATTATTTTTTTGGCACACGCAGCATCACATAAATGTGACAAATGCAAAAGACGAGGATATTTCTACAAGTTTTATGCAAAAAGGATGTATGAAACACTTAGGCTTTGTAGAAAATGTGACATTAACCCCAAAGACCAAGGCGAGTGAATATGAGAGACGATCCAAGAGTAAAAAAACTAGAAATAGATTATATTAAAGACCAGCTCAAGAAAGAACAAGCCAAGGTTAAGATACTTAAAGAGGCTTTGGAGAAAATATCTAAGTCAGAGGCTCCGGTTACTAAAACTTATGACACTGTTAACAAAAAGATTTATGTAACTAATGTGCAAGATGATGCAAAAAATGCTATCAAAACCCTAGAACAAATGGAGAAGGAATGAATGTTCCCAGGTGCCCACATTGCCACGGAGTATTAAGGGATCAATGGTCTTCTAAGGTCAAAGTTATGAAAGCTTATAAAATTATGGCAAAATATAGGATTCCTCTTGAAGAAATATCTAGAGCACTTAACATAAATCTAGGACAAGTTATGCTTATGGCAAAGGAAGCTAATGCAATCAACCCTAGACAAGATCGAGGCTCTACCTACTGAACAAGCCGTTATCGTCACGAGAGTGGCCTTACAAGAGGCTTATAAAGAAAGTCTATGGCATACGTCTGGAAACCTTCTTGGTTACAACGATATCCAATGGAGTACCCATAGAGGCATAGTTGAAGTTCTAGAATCAGATTCATCAAGAAAGCTTGTTTGTATCCCAAGGGGCTGTTTTAAGTCATCTTTATGCACAATTGCCTATCCTATTTGGCGATTAATGAAGAATCCAAACTTAAGAATACTAATAGATTCAGAGGTTTATGGTAACTCTAAGAACTTTCTCAGGGAGATTAAGGGGCATCTTGTAAGCCCAGCATTCACAAGGATCTTTGGCAATACTCGTGGAAACCTATGGAATGAAGGCGAGATCACTATAGCACAGCGCACAAAGGTCTTAAAAGAGGCAAGCATAACCTGTGGAGGAATAGGCACGACCAAGGTTGGTCAGCATTACGATTTAATCATAGGTGACGATTATAATTCCAATAAAAACTCTGGAACTGTTGAGGGACGCAAGAAAGTGGTGTCTCATTATAAATATAACCTTTCAATTTTAGAACAGAATGGAGAGTACGCATTAATCGGGACTCGTTATGCCATGGATGATTTGATAGGATGGGTTGTAGAAAACGAAATTGGGATCAAAGACTTTAAAGAAAGAAATGATTTTATAAACAATAACTTTATCAAAAAACACGGGGTATTTCATGGGAAGAAATCTTGATTTGCATGGCATTGAGTCGGTTCAATATACGGTTGGAACTGGAATGTCAGCATATGTAGCAGTATCACAGGAAGCAAAGCTAATTAATAATACATTAAAATATGTATCGGGTGGGACATTGTATGTTGTTGGCTCTTCTCAGCAGGCAGCGGCAGTTTCAGGTGGTCTTACATTGACTGGCTATCTTGTTGGAACTTCCGAGGTATTATCTTTCAATGGTCCTGGTATATTTTACCTTTATGCTTTGAGTGCCACGACTATTGTTCATAGTCTACAAGGCTTCTCTCAAGGATATTAATATGGGAAGCATAGATGTAAAAAGCCTTGGAGCTGATACTTCTTCTTTGGCCAGTTATGTTGAAGTAGACAATACTGGATCTTTAACTGGAGCTGTAACAACAACGACTATTGCACCAATTGTAAGAAGGCTTATTGGAGATGTTGTTTTTCTTAGCATTTCAATTGGATCACTTTCAAAGACCGCGGCGGCAAGTCCTGAAACCATGACTCACACCGGAGACGGGTCTTTGCCCGCAACGGTAAAGCCAGGAAGCGCACAAGATTTTCCTGTGCTAGTTGAAAACGGTGGAACTTTACAATGGGGTGTTCTTACTGTTGCAACAAGCGGCAGAATAACTATTTATGCAGATACAGCAAAAAGCTCCTTTGGAATAACCAGCACAAATGGCATTCCTTATGATATAAACATCTTCTACTCGGTGGCTTAATGGGAGCAATTGATGTTGTAAATCTTGGAGGCGGCGGCGGCGGTGGAAGCGGGACTGTAACTGGACCCGTTTCTTCTGTTGTTGATGATATTGCCTCTTGGGATTCAACCGACGGTACGGTATTAAAAAACTCCGGTGTTAAGGTTATAACAGGTGGGACCAATTCTTTTGGTATTGGTCCAAATACTGTTTTGGGTACTGGAACATCTAACACGGCAATTGGTGATGGGGCTTCTACAGACACGGGCAACACAAATCAAAATTCAGCTTTTGGTAAGGGGGCCGTGTCTTCAGGTGGAGAGTGTACAAGCGTTGGAGAAGCCGCAGTTGCTAGTGGCTTAAGGTCATGTGCTATAGGTAGAAACGCTTCTGCAACGGCTTCTGAGGCAGTTGCCATTGGTAGAAGCTCAGTCGCTTCTCTTGGATCAAATACAGCCATTGGAAACAGTGCTCAGGCTTCAGGTGGAAGTTCAAACTTTGCCATGGGAAAATCTTGTATTGTTGCTGGTACTGCTGGAAATAACATAGGAATAGGAACAAGTGTTTCAATCCCTGCTGCTGGTAACTCAAACATTGCTATAGGAAACTCAAGCACAGCTTCGGCGGCTCTTTCATTTTGCTTTGGAAGACAGTCAAGTTGCGCAAATAACTTCTCAATGGCCTTTGGTTGGATAAGTTCAACAGACACAACAAACCAAGTCGTTTATGGATCTGGAAGCGCACAGGTAAATTATTTTGTAGTAGGCAAGGGAAATACCCACACAAGTCCGAGTGAGGTTGTTCATAGATCAACTTCTGGATCTGGAACAAACGTAAATGGAGCAAATTATGTTATTGAACCAGGAAGACCAACGGGATCAGGGAACTCAGGTAGCTTTGTTGTCAGAACAGCAAGTCCTGGGGCAACTGGCACAACTCTTAGAACAAGTACAGACAGATTTACAGTTGATACAAACTCAAACATTTTCTGTGGAACGGCAGCGGCTTTGGCGACTACTGCAACAGAAGGTTTCCTACACATACCAAGCTGCGCAGGAACTCCAACAGGAACCCCAGGAACAACAAAGACTGGTTTAGTTCCAATGGTAGTTGATACAACAAACGGAAAGCTTTACGGGTACTTTGGTGCCGCATGGAATGATTTAACAGGGGCATAAATGGGAATTAACATTTCAAGCATAGCAAATGGAATACCAGGAGTTGATGGTGTAAACAGCACAGCCATTCCACTAAATAATGGAGAGACCTTTACTGGAGAGTGGACCAACTCAAAGGCTCCAGAGTTAGTTGTTGCCCTTGCTTGTGATGTAAGTCTTACCTACAAAATACAATTTTCCATCAATGCTTCAGATATTGATTCAACTCTTTCTTATAATTTCGTCGCAGGTGTTCCAGAGGTACCACATAGATTAGTAATAGCTAGACAATATTATAGATTAGTAATTGAGAATAATTCAGGAAGTAATGCTACATATTTAAGGGCACAAGTTAGAGAGGGGAGTTTTGGGCCTTTGACTTCAGCTCTTAATGGAACTTTGTGGCAGGATTCAGACACAATTGTCACAAGGTCAATCCCACCTGCTGTTGATATAGCAAGGGGAAATGTTAAAAACTGGTCTGTTGTTACTAAGTTCGGACAAAACACTGCCATTAGCACAACCGCTGAGGACATATGGTCAACGGGCGGTTTGTATAACTGGCAAACGTCGGCACAATCTTTAGAAATATTATCAGGAAGTGGAAACGATACTTCTGCCGGTTCAGGGGCTCAGGTTGTCACTGTTTATGGTCTTGATGCCAATTGGGATTTTCAAGAAGAAGAAGTAACTATGAACGGCGCAACCCCAGTTCCTTTATCAAATACATACATAAGAATTTATAGAATGAGGGTTACGAGAAGAGGAAGTTATACTGGAACAAATGCAGGCGTTGTCACTCTTAGGGTTTCTGGTGGAGGCGCTATTCTTGCAACAATAGATTTTGATTCTTCTGCTGGATCTGGCCACGGAAGCACAGCCATGAGTATGTATTCCGTTCCAAGGGGGCATAAGCTAGTTGTTTCAGATTATTTGATTAATATTGAAGCTAGCAAGCCTGTTAATGTTTACGCATATGTAAGAACTAATGCAAATGACGTAACAACTCCATATTCTGGTCAATACTTCACACCTCTCGAAATAGCTGGTGCCCAGGGGACGTTTGAGAGAAAGTTAACAAACAAGTTTGTTATTCCAGAGTATTCAGACGTTTGGTTCGCAGCATATGCAACGGGAGCGACAACTGGGTTTGTTAAAATTAGCTATACAGGTGTATTGATAAAAGATGAGACAACAGCATGATAAAAAAGCTACATAAATTTAACATCACGGCTAAATATACCCACGTTCAGTGCTCGTTTGAATACGTTTCAAAGGATTCTTGTGGTTCAGAAGGAGTAATGATTGAGATCAAGAATAAGATCTTTTTTAAGGCTAAAGAGAAGAAGAAGCTCTTTGGAAAGCCTCCTGTTGAGAAGTATTATAATCTGTTAAATGCAGATTGTATTGAAATTGAAGACTGTGGGAGATGTGAGTGAATTATGATTGGTCTGTAGTATATGAGGAAGATCGCAAGGAAAACGGGGAGCTGTTTTTTCCTCAAAGGCTAAGTGATGAGTTCCTTAAGAACAAGAGAATGATTTTAGGCTCTTACATATACGCCAACCAATATCAAAACAGAGTAATTCCAGATGAAGACCAAGACTTTAAGAAAGACTGGCTTAAGTATTATCATTTTGTTCCTGAAGACACCTATACTTTTATCACCATTGATCCTGCTATCTCGCTGCAAGAAGGGGCTGATTATACAGCTTTTTGTGTAGTTCATGTTAATAGGCATACAGAGTGGTTTGTTAGTAGAATCGAGAGAAAGAGAATCACTGCCACGGATACGGTAAACCTTATTTTCAAACTCTATGAGCAATATAAGCCACAGTTGATCGGTATTGAGTCTATAGCTTATCAAGAAAGCCTTATGCACTTTTTAAACGATGAGATGAAGAGAAGGGGAGTGATGTTGCCTCTTAAGGCTATTAAAGCTTCTAGCTTAGACACGGAGGGCAACAAGAAAGTGATGAGATCTAAGAATATGAGGATTTTATCTCTTGTGCCACGTTTTGAAAACGGTAAGATATTTTTATGCCAAGGAATGCACGATTTTGAAGTGGAGTATTCTTCTTTTCCAAGAGGAAGCCATGATGATTGCCTGGATGCTTTGGCTCGTATTGAGGACATAGTATATTACCCACATCAACCAAGGAGCACAAGCAATGGACCAAACCCACAAGACCCAGAATACGAACGCTGGTATATTCAACAACTTAGTAAACGAAGAAACTGAGACTATTTCAGAGCCTCTAAACGCTGATAAAAAAGACATTGTTAAAAATTATTCAAGCGACCAAATTGAAAAGCAAAGATCGTTAAGCCAGAAGATGCTTGATTTTGAGCAACAGGTTGAAATGGCAAAACGTGATGAAATTCCATGGCTTGAGGTTGATAAGGACGTTTTAGTAGCTCTTTGTAAGGGAGTTTACCCAGAGTCTAAGAGTCATACCTATAAGGGTGTGAATGTTTGTGAGCATGGAATGTCAGAAGAGATTGAGGCAGATCAGAGCCAAGACGTTTATAATAAGGTTCATGTAAGAAAATAATTTTATGGTGGGGGCGAGATGCAAGCTTTATTGTGTTGTCCTTTGTTAACCAACAGCGCCCCTGCCACCTTTAAGGAGTTTTAGTGGAAAAAGAGATCATTTTAGTATTATTGGGTTTTCTGATTTTTAGTAATGTTTATTGGGCTGTTGTGGTCCAGAGGCTTGTTAATAAGCTTATGAGTCGTGATTATTTTGAATACAGGTCCAGTTTGACTCATAAACAGGCTGAAAAAACCGAAAAAATAGAGGCTAATGATCCAGCGGAGGACTTAGGACCCTTGCACGAGATAATGTTTTAAGCAAAAATATTGATATACGCACCAAAGGATATACAACTTGGATTTTATCAAAAGAGCTGGCCAAAGGCTTGCTAATAAATACTCTGGCAATCCTGAGAAGGAAAAACTAGAGGATAAGCTTGAACAAACGGCAGAAGAGCAAAAACTTTGCGCATTCGTAAAGCAAAAGTGTTCTGAATCCAGACAAACGTCTACTCGTGTAGCATCTGAAAGCATATGGATGACTAACACGGCCTATCTTTTAGGTTTTGACTCAATTTATTTTGATACTACGTCTAAGTCATTCAAGCCATTTGGCGGCGCAAGCCTCTCTCTAAGCCGCAATAGACTAAGAAGTAATAAGATCTTACCACTTATACAAAACAGGCTCTCAAGGCTCTGTAAAAACCCTCCAAGGTATGATGTAAGACCCAATTCTAATGACCAGGCTGATAAAGACGCTGCAAGGTTATCTAAAAAGGTTATTGAAAACACCTGGGATCGAGAAAAGATCAATAAAAAGCGTATTGAGCTAATGATGTGGGTTCAGCAGTGTGGTCATGCTTGGCTAAAGGTAAGCTGGGACGATAACAAGGGCGAATTTATATCAGATGCAGAGGGGAATAGAGCCAAAGAAGGCGACATTTCAGCAGATGTGTTTTCTGCCTTTGAAGTGTTTCCAGATCCTTTGGCTAAATCAGAAGATGAGATGAAGTTTCTCACAACGGCCAAGGTTAGAAAGCTTGCCTACTTTAAAGAGCGGTATCCTGAGCGTGGTCACTTAGTAAAAGAAGAAGACGCTTGGTTAATTTCTACTCAAAACCTTTTAAGAATCAACTCCATGAACTCAACTGGGCAAAACGGATCAGAAATCCAATCTCAGATGAAGGGAGCTGCCATTGAGGTAGCTTACTACGAAGCCCCAAGCAATAAACATCCAGATGGGCGCATGATTATTTGTGCAAACGGGGTTTTGCTTAAAGATGGGCCTTTGCCTTGTGGAGAAATACCTTTTGCCAAGTTTGACGATATTATCGTGGGTGGAAAGTTCTATTCTGATAGCGTTATCACACATTTAAGGCCAATTCAGGATCAATACAATAGAATTATAAAATATAGAAAAGATCACGCTGATTTACTTCTTAAGGGTAAGTATTTAGCGGCTCGTGGCCATGGTCTTACACAAGAAGCTATCAACGACCAAAGCGGAGAGGTTGTTGAATACGATGCAATTCCAGGTGGTTCTGTTCCTACTGCAATGAACGTCCCACAGCTCCCTCAGTATGCTTACCAAGAGGAAGAAAAGCTTCAAATGATGATGGATGATATAAGCGGAATTAACGAGGTCTCGAAGGGACAGCTCCCTTCAGCCTCTATTCCGGCAATTGGCATGCAGCTTTTAACCGAGCAAGATGACACAAGAATCGGTGTTATCACAGAAAATCACGAGTATTCGTGGGCTAAGGTTGGAAGACTTATTCTTAAATATGCCAAGAAATATTATAAATCAGAGAGAACATTAAAAGAGATCGGATCTTCCAACGAGTATTTGGTTAAAAAGTTTGTTGGTGAAGATTTGGGAGAATCAGATGACGTTATTGTGGTCCGTGGTTCAACTCTTCCTGGTTCTAAGGTTCTTAAGCGACAAGAGATCATAAATCTATTCAATCAAGGTTTATTGGGAGATCCAGCAGACCCTCAAGTAAGAGAAAAAGTTCTTGGAATGTTAGAGTTCGGAGATGTTGGAGAAGCTTGGAAAGATTACGCCATTGATATGAAGCAAGTCCAGCGTGATATTGAGATGATAGAAGATGGTGTTGCTCCTCCTGTACATGAGCTTGATAACCATGAAATGCACGTTAGAGAAAAGAATAGATATAGAAAGGGCGACAAGTTCTCAAAACTAAGTCCTGAGTTACAAGAAATCCTAAATGACAACATAGAAATGCACATTGAAGCCGCTACTCAATTAATGAGTGAGGGTGATCCAGATGATGCAAGTATCTCAAGGGAAGCGGAGCAAGACGCTGAGATGCAGGCTTTAGAGGAAGAAGAGGCAATGAAAATGCAACCATTTGACATTCCTTTACCTCCCGAAGAGGGCATAGACGCAAGCGCACCAACATTACAAGAAACAGAAGAACAAATATTAACCGAAGGATTACAATGAAAAACGCACTAAAAGACGCAATGAAGAAAAAACGCGGTGGAATGATTTCTATCACAATTGGCCCAGAAAATTCTCCAGAAGTTGAAGAGAGAATAGAACAAGGAAAGGTTCCTTGGGGAGAAAAAGAAGATGGTATGGCCCCAGGCGGTGAAGGAATTGATATGTATAAGGCTGAGAGTGAGCTTGATCTAGGTGAAAACAAATCTCTTATGAACAAAAGAGAGATGGAAAGAGCTGAGATGCTTGCTGAAAGCGGAGAAGAGCCTAAGTCTTTACAAGATAAGATTTTATTAGAGAAATTTAAAAAAATGAACAAGGAAGGATAATTTATGGATGTTGAAATACCCACTCAAGGAGAAGAATTAGAACAAGGCACCCAAGGAACGGAAGAAAGTGCT
>JBFFIY010000161.1:0-11032 GCA_041556195.1 Enterobacterales bacterium | reverse complement strand
TCGAATTGAGAAAGCTCAAGCACTCTGTAATCAGGCATAATGAATGATTAGGGGTATATAAAGCGAGCAAAAAATAAACTTTTTCTATGCATACGTATGCAGGTGTTTGAATACAATAATGCCTTTAAAGTATCCTAAATCAACAAAATTATCTGTGAGCAAAAATGCTTCAAGAAAATCAAAAAACATGGTGGCGCGGCGCAGTCATTTACCAGATCTATCCTCGCAGTTTGATGGATAGCAATGCTGATGGTGTTGGTGATCTACCGGGTATTATTCAACGCCTTGACTATATAGCCAACCTTGGAGTTGATGCTATATGGATTTCACCCTTTTTCAAATCGCCTATGCACGATTTTGGTTATGATATTAGCGACTATCGCGAAGTTGATCCATTATTTGGGAATATTGATGACTTTGACCAGCTGGTAGAAAAAGCCCATAGACTTGGTTTGAAAATTGTAATTGATCAGGTGCTCAGTCATACCTCAGAACAACACGCCTGGTTTATCGAAAGTAGAGAGAACCAAAGCAATCCTAAAAATGATTGGTATGTATGGGCAGATCCGAAACAAGATGGTTCTGCACCCAACAATTGGCTATCAATATTCGGAGGTTGTGCCTGGCAATGGGAACCAAGGCGTCAACAATATTATCTGCATAATTTTTTAGTCAGCCAACCTGATCTGAATTTCCATAATGAAGAAGTAAGTCAGGCTGTTCTTGAGAATGTTGAATTCTGGCTAAAAAAAGGCGTAGATGGTTTCCGTCTGGATGCTATTAACTTTTGCTTTCACGATAAACAATTAAGAAACAACCCTGCAAAGCCTGTTAATGAACGACAAGGACGCGGTTTTAGCGAAGATAACCCTTACGCTTATCAATACCATTATTACAATAATACACAACCTGAAAACCTGATGTTTATAGAAGAAATTCGCTCATTACTGGATAAATACCCCGATTCAGTAGCACTTGGAGAAATATCATCGGAAGATTCATTAGCAACGATGGCTGAGTATACTGATGGTAATACACGCCTCCATATGGGTTATAGTTTTGAATTACTGACCGATGATTTTTCCTCTAAATACATTCAACAAACCATTGAATCACTTGAGTCAAAAATGACTAATGGCTGGCCTTGCTGGGCGATTAGCAACCATGATGTAAAAAGGGTGGCAAGTCGCTGGGGTTCTGGTGAAAATAGCGAAAACGCTGAAACTGGAAGAGAAAGTACAAAATTATTCAATGCGCTATTATTCTCCTTAAGAGGTAGCATTTGCAGCTATCAGGGTGAAGAACTCGGGCTTGAAGAAGTTGAATTGGATTACGAACAACTACAAGATCCCTACGGCATTGCCTTCTGGCCCACCTTTAAAGGAAGAGATGGTTGCAGAACCCCAATGCCATGGACCAAAAGCCTGGAAAATGCCGGTTTTAGTGAAGCGACTCCCTGGCTTCCCATCCCAAATTCCCATAAAGACAAAGCAGTTGATCAACAGGAGAGTGACTCTAATTCGGTGCTGAATTGTTATAGACAATTTTTAAACTGGCGTAAACAAAACACTGCATTAATAGATGGCTCCATCCAGTTTATTGATACAGAAGAACCTGTTCTTACTTTCTACAGAGAAAATAATGAAAGTAAAATACTGGTTATGTTTAACCTGTCCAACCTCTCACAGACATTACCAATCACTCGGCATTTTCCTGAAAATTTAACCTCTTTATCAATATTAGATGGTCATGGTTTATCTTCAGGAAGCATTATTAACAATCAAATAATATTGCCAGCTTTTGGCTGCCTGTTTGTAACCTGTTAATACATCTTATCAATAGAAATCAGGCTCTTTTGAAAATAACCATAAAATGGCTTCTTTAAATTCGGCTTTCCAAAATCTTTCATTATGTTCGCCATCAGCAACGACTTTTAATTGGAGATTTTTTTGTGACACATGTTGACTGCTCAGATGATCGTACATTTTTTTTACACAATCAACTTCCTCTATTCCTTCCTTACCTCCTATCAAAAGATACAATTTAGAATGAGAATTAAGTTTAGTTGATTGACTAAATTTGTAAACTTCTTCGGAATACCAGTATGAAGGTGAAAAAATTCCAGCTTTAGAGAACACTTCCGGGTATTTGAAAATGGCATAATGTGAAATAAGTCCCCCCATTGAGCTGCCCATAATAGCTGTATTTTCCTGGTCAGAAAGAGTGCGATAGGTTTGATCAATGTAAGGTTTTATATCCTGTACAATAAAATCCATATATATTTCACCTTCAGCCTTTCCATATTTTTCATTTTTCCAGGGACTTAATTCATTCATACGTTTTTCCTGACCATTGTCGATACCTACTACAATCAGAGAAAGACCTGTTGTTTTAGCCAGCTGATTGAGCGTTTCATCTACCCCCCACTCACCAACAAAAGAAGTCGAGTCATCGAATAGATTCTGACCATCATGCATATAAAGCACAGGATATTTTTTGTTTGATAAAAAATAATCTGGTGGTAGATAGATCCGTAACATTCTCTCTCTACCCAGGATTGGAATATTAAAAATTTTGTTTAAAATTTGAACATTCGAAGTTGCACTGGGTGACCTGTGCTTTACAGCGTAACAATGAGTAGAAAACATAAAACACAAAACAATAAAAAGGTTCATTGGCTTACTTATACATAAATAACCTGACATGCAGCTCCCTCTATTTTAATAAAAAAACTTTTGATTCAAGCGGATTAAGGTTAATTTCAATCAACCCTTCACCCTGACTAATGAGCAATTTTTCATTATTTTTCTTATTTGATATTATATTATTCAAATCATAACTTCCGTCTTCCAGTTCCCAATTCTGGATCAAACTGGTTGGTATTTTCAAACCAAACTGATAGTCCTCATGATCAGAAAAATTACTGACTACGACTAATTTTTCAGTTTGATTCCAGCGAGCAAATGAAAACAAATGTTCATCATAGTTAGTGTTTTGTTTAAGATTTAACCAATGAAGATCAGAGTAATTGCCTGTTAATACCTGAGCTTTTGCACTAAATGAAAGTAACTGAGTATAAAATTGCCTTAAGGATTTTTCTTTATCCGTTAACTGTTCGCCATCAAATTTACCCTGATTCATCCAACGTTGTAGACTTGACACTCCCCAATAATCAAAAATTGTGGTTCTGGTTGGATCGCCAAATCCTGCATCGCCCTCTCCAGCTTCACCAAGTTCCTGTGCAAAAAATAACATAGTCGGTGATTTACCTATCAATGCCGAAACAACCATTGCTGGTTTTCCTTTTTCTGCATTGCCTGCAAACCCCTTACTGGCAATGCGCTGTTCATCGTGATTTTCCAGAAAGTGCAACATATGCTCTTCAATATCAGCAAGTTTATTGATGATAGGTAACAATCCAGAAGTTGCTTGCTTACCTTGCATAATATGTTTCAAACTGTCATAAAAATCAACCTTATCGTATAAAAAATCCATTTTTCCAAGATGGATATAATCTCGATACATCTCAGGGTTGTAAACTTCCGCAATAATAGTGGATGCTGGATTACGATTTTTAATAGCTGAATTTAAATAACTCCAAAATTCAACCGGAACCATTTCCGCCATATCATAACGGAAACCATCAACGCCAAAATCCGTCCAATAAATAACGATATCTTTAAATTTTCTCCAGGAGTCGGGCACATTTTTATTTTTCCAAAACTCAAAATGCTCCTGATCTGATTTATTATAAAATTCACGAGGTAAACGCACAAAGTCATAACTCCCATCTGGCCTCACACCATAATTAACTTTGGCTGTCTCATACCAATCATTGATGTCCGGCTGAGCCTCTCGGGTACCATTACCTGTCCATTTAGCAGGAATTTCTTTAAATTGACCATCTGCCTGAGGATGTTTTTCTCCCCCTAAAGGTTCATAGCCATTGTTTGATACTGGCACTTTAAAAGGTTTGCCGACAATATAGTAAAAGTTGTTATCTCGTTTATACTCAACACTTGTATCATCATTTTCACCAAAATCACTTACACCTTCCGGTTTTGAAATTGACTGGTAATTTCTCGCGATATGATTAGGTACAATATCTATAATTACTTTCATATTGTGTTCATGAGTTCGTTCAACAAGTGCTTTGAATTCTTCTAAACGCTGCGCAGGATCAACCGCTAAATCAGGGTTAACATTGTAGTAATCCTTGATAGCATAGGGAGAACCTGCTCGACCTTTAACCACATCAGGATCATCATTAGCAATTCCATATTCGGTATAATCTCTAATAACCGAATGATGAGGAACTCCGGTATACCATATATGAGTAACGCCTAATTCTTTTATCCCGGATAATGCGAGATCTGTAAAATCATTAAATTTACCCACACCATTTTCTTCAATAGTTCCCCAGGGTTTATTGGTAGTATTTTCATTTCCAAATAAACGAGTGAATACTTGATAGATGACAGGCTTGCCTTTGTTTTTTTCTATAGTATGCTGAACAGCGTTAACTGGTTGATTGCTCTCATTCGAGGGCAAAGCCAATTTTATTTCTTCAGATTTAGATTCAGTGGTTAATAAAACCTTCTCACTCTTGTTTTCAGGAATACAACCCATCAGAACAAAAACCGCACAGAATGAAATGATATGTATAAACTTATTAGCCTTTTTAATATTTTCCATTTTTATCATCTTCTTACTCATATTTAACTTGTTACTTAATAAACAGCTTCACATCTTTATGGTTCCAGTTAAACTTAACCTGTAATATGTGAGTTGACTCATTATAAAAGTATCCTTTATCCATTTCAGGCAAACTATCCAATGAACCTGATTTCTTAAGTTCCACATCACCAATCAATATCAACTCTGGTTTTTCGCTGACATTATGAATAACAACATTCATCAATCTGCTTTCAGGTGCGCCAGAGTAGTCATAGCCCTCTTTAGACAGATTTATGAATAATGTTTCATCAGATACTTTTTCAGATACTTTTTCAGATACTTTTTCAGATAAAAAGTGTTTTGAGGAAAAATGAAGCAACTCATATTTTTTATTTGCGATTGAATCAAAACTATTGCCGTCATCTTCATACATCATACCCTTGCTGCTCTCGACAGATAGATCAGCATAATAATGCAAAGTGAGTTTTTTTGATGAATAATCACGTAATGTATTAACAACATCGGTCATTGGTATAAAACTACCAGCACGCACCAATACCGGTAAAGTTTGCATAGATACCGGAACATCAACAGTCTGTTTTCCCTGATATCTGGTGTCATCCCAATAATCAAACCAGACACCTTTTGGCAAATTTACCTTATGAGATTTTTCATCAGGCTGAACAATTGGCGAGACTAAAAAAGCGTCCCCCCAGAGATAGCTATCTTTAACATCAATCAGGCTAATATCTGACTCATCCTCGAAAAAAATTGGACGCATAAGTGGCAATCCTGTTGTAGAATTTTGAAATGCCATTGTATATATGTAAGGTAGTAGCTGATAACGTAACCTGATAAATTCTCTGATGATATCTTTGGTTTCTTTATCATGGAATATGGGTTCAGGAGCAATATTATCCTGTGCATGTGGACGGTAAACTGGTTGAAAAACACCATATTGAAGCCAGCGGATATACATTTCTTTATCAAACACTTCTCCACCTGCAAATCCACCTAAATCAGAATGGGTGTAGGCCATTCCAGATAAGCCCATCTGCAAACTCAGTTCAACTTGTGGTTTAAGACCATCCCAGGAACGTGATACATCACCCGTCCAGGGGATCATGCCATAACGCTGTGACCCGGCAAAGCCTGAGCGCATCATGATAAATGGTCTTGTACCAGGCTGTAATTTTAATTGTCTTTCGTAAACCATTTTTGCCCATTGGTGACCATAGGCATTATGTATTGCATCACCTCTCACCGTTTTATTTAAATCTGACAAAAAATGAACTGAATCATCAGGATGAACTTCCGGTTCTCCTAAATCTCCCCATGTACCTGCAACACCCTGAGCAAAAAGTTCCTGATAGACTTTCCAGAACCAGTCTTGCGCTTTTTCATCAAATACATCTATTAACCCGGTATTACCAAAATAAAAATCAAATCTTTTAACAGCACCTTTATCATCTTTTGCCAAAACGCCCTTGCTCACAGCTTGTTGCCATGTTGCTGAACTACTCAAAACAAATGGTTCTGTTATCACAATGCTTTTAACGCCCAAATCTTTTAGTTCTTTTATCATTTTAGTCGGTGTCGGAAAGGCTTTATGATCCCAGGCAAAATTTCCAAGATGACCTTTAATATCAGGACCAAACCAATACAGATCTAAAATAATGGTGTCTAAAGGAATATCTTCATCGATGAATTTTTTGACGGTTTGTTTAACCTCTTCTTCTGTCCTATATCCAAATCTTGAGGCATAGTTACCAAAAGCCCATCGAGGTGGCAAGGGTTGCTTTCCGGTAACCTCAACATACTGCTGTATTAATTCAGGATAGCTTTTACCAGAAAAAACAATATAAGCAGTACGGCCAGCCACAGCTTCAAAGGTCATTTTATTTTTTTCTGTCTTAGCAATATCCAGAAAACCACTAGCTGTATTATCAAATAACACAGCATATTTTTTACTGGACATGACCAATGGCAAACTAAAATACATCTGATTTGAATTGGTGGTATAACCGTAATGCGCACGATTATATAAAGGCATTCTATGTCCTCGGCGATCCATGCCCAGAACTCTTTCTCCTCCACCCATTATTTTTTCTTTCTCATCTAATGTAAAACTGAAGCCTCTTTTTTTATCATCAAAGAAGTAATCGTTTTGACTAACAATAAATTTATAATCATGATAAAAACTAACTAATAGATCTGACTTATTGATAACGGCTGATAATTCGCCATTCACAAAACGAATATTTTCATCCTTCACTATTAATAATGCTTCAGTTGTATTGAGATTTTCCACCTTAGCAAAGGATGGTAATTGTTCTATCCCTTTTTGAAGATAGTGAACCTCTATAGCTCCGCCAGTTAACGCTGTAAATTTAACATCTCCCATCTTGGCATGAATAACTAATGAGTCTTTATTGAATTGATAATCCAGATCATACCTTTTTGCAAAAACAGAACTTGAAGATATGAGTAGCGCAGCTATTAGTGCCGTTATTGGCAATAGGGTTTTATAAAACTGAAACATTGAAAATAATTGTTTTTTCTTCATATGAATTTAAGACCTGAAAAATTTCAAGGTGAATTATTGTAAATCTAAAATCAGTGCTGACTTTCCAGCAACTTTAAAAGTGACGTTTAGCTGATACAGCTTATCGGTAAGTACGCTCTTAGCAATTTTACTCGTTCCATTGAGTTTTAACATTGTTGGATAGTCCTGTGGATTTATCTCTACATCATGGGTGTTTTTGTTCAGAACTACCATAACTTTATCAGTACTATTCTGCCTAAAGTACACATATACACCATTTTTTGGTGCGTAGTGAGTCAGTTTCCCAGTATGCATAACAGATTTATGTTTACGCCAATTAAGTAACTTCGCAGTAAAATCTTGCATCGACTTTTGCGCTGGACTGAGTCCTTTTTGAGAAAAAGCACTGACATCATCCTGCAACCATCCACCAGGAAAATCACTTCTTATTAAACCATGACTATCACTCTCTCTATTCTCCATAAGAATTTCAGTTCCATAAAAAAACTGCGGAATACCGCGAGTAGTAGCAATAAATGCTACAGCCAATTTAGTCAACTTCAGATCATGATCCAGCTGAGTGTAAATTCGACTCATATCATGATTATCAGGAAACACCATCAGCTCTGATGCATTAGCATAAATAAAATCACTGGCCAAGATGTTATATAATTTTTGCCAACCATCAGACCAACTTTCTTTTTCTGTAAGCGCTCTCACCAAACTATCCTGTAATGGAAAATCCATTAATGATGGTAAATCAAATTCAAAACCATCATGTCTTTGCTTACCTCGTTGCCAATAGGAAACCAAAACCGGGTTAGTCGTCCACTCTTCCGCAACCAGATTAAACTCAGGGTACTCCTGCATCAATCTATGCGTATATTCAGATAGAAAACTTTTATCTGAATAGGAAAATGTATCAATTCTGATCCCGGATAAATCAGCATATTCCACCCACCAGATATTATTTTGAATCAAATAATTAGCCAATAAAGGGTTTTTCTGGTTTAAATCTGCCATGGTCGGTACAAACCAGCCATTTACAAAGGCTTGCCGATCTTCATCTGTGCCATGAAGATCATGCAAACTTTCACGTTTATGGCTAGTAGGTACAAATTTCGCATTATGATTGATCCAGTTTTCACTGGGTAAATCTTTCATCCACCAATGTTCACTACCAATATGATTTAACACCACATCTTTGATAAGTCCGATATTTTTTTGTCGAGCTTTTTTCGATAGCTGTTTATATAACTCATGATCACCAAAACGCTTATCAATCTGATAAAGATCTGTAATGGCGTAACCATGATAAGTGTATTTTTCATGGTTATTGAGTAATACGGGATTTAACCAGATCTGAGAAAATCCCATCGCTTCAATATAATCAAGATGATTAATGATACCTTGTAAATCGCCTCCGTGACGTCCATCTCTATCTTGACGATTGACACCTTCTTTTAGAAACTTTACCTGATCATTTTCAACATCAGCATTCGCAAAACGATCGGGAGTTATCAGATAAACCGTATCAGCGCTACTAAATCCCTTCCTTAAATGCGAATTGTCTTTTCTCTGTTTAAGTTCATAAGTAATACTATGTACTTTATTCTTATCCTTCTTGTCAGGATCATGGTTGACGAAATTAAGATTAAAACTGCCAGGCTTTGCAGTTGCGCTTATTTTCATATCAACAAAAACATAATTACTATTAGTAGTGCGGTGTATGTTTTCAATTTGCCAATCCCTGGTAGAAGTTTGAATGTCAAATTGTGCGACATTATCACCATGGATCATTAATTGTAATATCTCCTCCTTCATCCCTACCCACCAAAATGGCGGCTCAACTCTATCGATTACAGTTCTCTCCTGAGTCTGAAAATTATTTTCTGAATTGTTGGAAAAATGCTCAGAAACATTAAAACTTTGTGTACGGCCAGACATTGAAGATAGCGAAATGCAGAGAAGAAACAGGAGCTTAAATAGATACAATGGTTTTTTTTTCATAGATAATCAGGACAATTCGGCTTGAGTTATTTCATCAATGCGCCTCGAATTGAGAAAGCTCAAGCACTCTGAAATCAGGCATAATGAATGATTAGGGGTATATACTACAACAAGGTACTGGAGTTTAGACTGCATCCACAGTTTTTGCATACGTATTCAACCATTGAATGAATTTATCAATAAATATATTTGGAATAGTAATAGTCTAAATTAGAGCGGCCTCGACCAAGCTGGCACATTATAAGGTATTGGTCAGATAGATTTTCCCAATAAATCCAGAACGATGTTTTCGAACATGAAAAATTGACTTATGTCACCTAACAGGTTACGATTAAATTCTTTAATAAAAAAGTCTGCATATTTAGTGGCTATTAAGTCGTTTAGGAACAGAGCATTACAACGTTTTTTTGAAACAGGCTCAACTAGAGGTATAAACCCCGCGCATGCAAGGAAGCTAGAGAATCGACTCGATAGACTAGATGCAGCTAGCTGTCCAGAAGATATGAGATTGCCAGGATATCGGCTACATATTTTGGAACCAAAAAATACAGGTCGGTGGGCAGTTGATGTAAGTGGGGCCTGGCGAGTTACATTTGAATTTGATGGAATTGACGCCATCATAGTAGATTACGAGCAGTACCACTAAAATAAGGTAGGCAGAGTTAATATGGCAATCTTTAAGAGAACCAGAAAACCAGTTCATCCAGGGCGAGTCTTAAAAGAAGATGTAATGGATGAATTGAATATCACAATTAATCTAGGTTCTAAAATGCTTGGAGTTAGTAGGAAGCATTTAAGTGATCTGGTTAATGAAAAAGTTGACTGCTCACCCAGAATGGCGCATCGATTAGCAATAGCAACAAATACTAGTGTAGCATCCTGGATGAATATGCAAAACTCGTTAAATATCTGGCGAGAAGAAAATAGCAAAGAGGTTTTTGAGGAAGTACAGCAGTTTGCTGCTTTGGGGTAACTAGGACATTTTTCGGAATTAAGGGGGTCAGAACAACTTGAAATTTCCCATCTATTTCTGCAGATCCGAGAAGATTTTTTGATGTTCCAGAGACGAAAACTTCATGCTGAAACTCATTTTAATGTTTGAGCTAATAAAGCCTTTACCGCTTTTAATAATGATTGAGGCTTAACCGGTTTGATTAACCAAAGGTTGATGCCCATCTCTTTGGCCTGAGCTACCCCGTCGCCATCGCCACTGGCAATGATGATCGGTATATTAGAGTAGTTTTCTAGCGTTTTAACTTTTTTAATTAATTCTAAACCGTCAATCCTCGGTAAGTTAACATCGCTAAGGATCAGGTCAAACTGCTTGTTACAAATTTTCTCCCATGCCTGTTCACCATCTTCTGCAAATTCAACATTATAGTATGGCGATAACACGCTGTTATAAATTTGCTGAGAAATGGGCGAGTCATCAACTGTAAGTATCAGAGTCAAACTTAGTCCTGATCAATGAGTTAGCGGGTTATCAGTGAGTATAGCATTTATTCAGCAACACACATAAATGTCAGTTCAACTCTGAGATAACACCATCAAATCCCTCGCAACTCGATTCTCGCTTCTGAGGTTAAAACGTAACTATTCAGCGAGTTGTTAAATGTGGCCGTTGCGTTGCTGTTCAGGTTGCCTCTAAAATGAGTCAGTTCGAGGCAAAAAATGTGAGTATATCCCCACATGGATGTGGGTTATGCAGTTAATGCATGGAGCTATTAACTGTCTCGATTATTTGACTGGAAATTGCTCCTGCATTTCCAGCATACCCTACGTCCATGTAGGTAACCATTT
>JBFFIY010000160.1:0-11064 GCA_041556195.1 Enterobacterales bacterium | reverse complement strand
TAAAATGAGCCAGATCGAGGCAAAAAATGTGAGTATATCCCCACATGGATGTGGGTTATGCAGTTAATGCATGGAGCTATTAACTGTCTCGATTATTTGACTGGAAATTGCTCCTGCATTTCCAGCATACCCTACATCCATGTAGGTAACCATTTTTGAACGATGAGATGGCTCATTTTAGGGGTAAGCTGAATAGTTACAATGAAGGAAAACAGTTTCTTTTATTCTCCACTGCCTATGAGAAAGTATTCCAAATTTCTGAATCTTCATTACAATAGGATGCTCTTTTTGAAGCATTTGAAATTGCCGATGAAGAAGGATTTACAGGCAAAACACCTCTAAAAACTTTACATAACAGGGCTGCCGACATTCATCAACAACGTTGGCATTATCCTTTGGCTATTAATAGCCTGGAACAGGCTAAGGCATTAACTTGATCTATGCACTAGTGACGCTCATTGTGAGTGTTTTTGCTTTGATCATGATTGACAAATATGTTTTTACTAAAATTGACTTTAATTGATGAAATTAAGAAAGGCAATGTGGCTGCAAGTATTTTTCAAAGCACTATTTTGTTATTTATCGATTTGGTTGTAGCTGTTTCTACGAGCTAACTACTGGCAGTATTTCTTTGCATTATTGTTATTTTTGTGTGCTTTTGTGTGCATTTGGGGTGAATTAGTAAGCACATTAGCGTATGATCCGGCATCGAAAATTACCACCTTTGAACCTGGACTCATCTGTTGAATATTGGCCAACCCAGTTGAACCTATAGAGTCATCAAGATAACTATAAAACATCAATCATGAAAACCTCTGATTTTAATTACTTTCTACCTGAGCATTTGATTGCGCGATATCCCTTACCTGAACGTACGGCGAGTCGTCTATTATGTCTTGATGGTGAAGGGAAAGTGGAGCACCGACAGTTTACGGATTTATTGGATATTGTTCATTCTGGTGATTTATTGGTTTTTAATGATACTCGAGTGATCCCTGCCAGGTTATTTGGCAAGCGAGAAACTGGCGGTAAAGTCGAGGTGATGATTGAACGTTTGTTAGATAGTCATCATTGTTTAGCTCATGTTCGAGCCAGCAATAAGGTGCCTGATGGCAGTAAACTATTCTTTGATGATGGTGGGGAGCTGGTTGTTACCGGGCGTCACCAGGATCTCTATCAGCTTGAATCTTCATCGACACTGCCCCTGATTGAGTTACTGGAAAATCAAGGTCACATGCCATTGCCGCATTATATGGAAAGGCAGGATGAAAAGTTAGATAAAGTCCGTTATCAAACGGTTTATGCTAAAAATCAGGGAGCTGTTGCTGCTCCAACTGCAGGTTTACATTTTGATGAGACCATGCTTGAAAAATTAACAGCTAAAGGCGTTGAAATGGATTTTGTCACGCTCCACGTGGGAGCGGGTACTTTCCAGCCAGTGCGAGCTGATAATATTCAAGATCATAAAATGCATGCTGAATATATTGAGGTGTCAGAGAGCCTGTGCCAAAAGATTACCAGGGTTCGTGCATCTGGTGGAAAAATTATCGCGGTGGGAACCACCAGTGTTCGCTGTCTCGAAACGGCAGCTAAAGATGGAACACTCAAACCCTATCAGGGAGATACGGATATTTTTATCTACCCTGGTTATGAATTTAAAGTTATCGATCAACTTCTCACGAATTTTCATCTGCCGCAATCAAGCCTTATTATGCTGATCAGTGCGTTTGCAGGACGTGAAAACGTGATGAATGCTTATGAACAGGCAATTGAAGAGCAATATCGATTTTTTAGTTATGGTGATGCGATGCTTCTTTCTCCCTCAAGTGCGTCTCCCTCAAGTGCGTCTCCAAAAAGCGTTTCTCCAGACAAAATTAGCCCAGGAAGCTCCTAAAAATGAAATATGAATTAATGGCAACCGATGGTGCGGCGCGACGTGGGCGTTTAACCTTTGAACGAGGTACGGTTGAAACACCTGCTTTTATGCCTGTAGGCACTTATGGTTCGGTTAAAGCCGTGTCACCGGAAGAGATCACAGAGTCGGGGGCTGAAATTATTTTAGGTAATACCTTCCACTTGATGATTAGACCGGGTACAGAAGTGATTCAAGCCCACGGTGATTTGCATGATTTTATGCAATGGCAAGGGCCCATATTAACGGATTCGGGTGGTTTTCAAGTTTTTAGCCTGGGTAAGATGCGTAAAATTTCTGAGGAAGGTGTTGAATTCCGTTCACCCAAAGATGGTTCAAAAGTATTTTTAGATCCTGAAAAATCCATGCAGGTTCAACGAGAGTTGGGTTCAGATATCGTCATGATCTTCGACGAATGTACACCTTATCCTGCAACGTTTGAACAGGCCAGAACCTCCATGGAGATGTCTCTGCGTTGGGCGCAGCGTTCAAAAACTGCTCATGCTGATAATCCTTCGGCACTTTTTGGTATTGTACAAGGTGGCATGTATGAAGATTTGCGCAGTGAATCTCTTAAAGGGTTAACGGATATTGGTTTTGATGGTTACGCCATTGGTGGTTTATCTGTAGGTGAGCCTAAAGATGAGATGATAAAGGTACTTGAAAGTATTGAACCGGAAATGCCCAAAGATAAACCGCGCTACTTAATGGGTGTTGGTAAACCCGAAGATCTGGTCGAAGCCGTGCGCCGTGGTATAGATATGTTCGACTGTGTTATGCCCACAAGAAATGCCAGAAATGGCCATTTATTTACCAGTACCGGGGTGGTTCGTATTAGAAATGCCAAGTATAAAATGGATACAGGTTCATTAGATCCAGAATGTGATTGCACCACCTGTACAAATTACAGTCTGGCTTATTTGCATCATTTAGATAAATGTAATGAAATTTTGGGACTGAGGTTAGCAACTATTGCTAACCTGAGTTATTACCAACGTTTAATGGCAGGTTTGCGTAATGCTATCGAAACAGGTACATTGTGCAACTTTGTGGATGAGTTCTATGCCAAAAGAGGCTTGAAAACGCCCCCCTTGGCCCCATAACAAGAAAATCATCAATCTTCCACCTGTGAATTAACAATATTAGAACAATAGCGATGAACTCTTATGTTCAAGAACTTAAATGAGTTCAATCGCCCGGGTGGTTATTTCAGGATCTTTTTTAGAGGTAGAGTGTTATGTTTATTAGTGATGCAATGGCAGCTGGCGGCGAATCTTCAGCTGGTGATAGCGGTATGGCACAGATAGGTATCTTTCTTGTCTTTGGTTTGATTTTTTACTTTATGCTGATCCGTCCTCAAAGCAAGCGAGCCAAAGAGCACAAAAGCATGATTGAGTCTGTTCAAAAAGGTGATGAAGTAGCCACTAATGGTGGGTTAATCGGTAAAGTGGTCAAATTGGATGAGAATCTACTTCTTTTGAAGGTTGCTGAAAATACTGAAGTAATGATTCAGAGAGGCATGATCGCCAGCACTTTACCTAAAGGCACCATTAGATCCTTAAAATCAAAATAAGCCTACTATTCTACCCAGTGTTTTTTAACTAATAACAGTTTAAAAACCTGGTTAGAGTTTCGTACGCAGTTAATTGGAATTCAATATGTTTGTGAACCAGACTCAACAACGCGCTATTAACACCTATCCCGCATGGAAAAACATGCTGGTGATCATTGTACTGGTTTTTGGTGTTATTTATTCATTGGCTAATACCTATCCCAGTGATCCCGCGATTCAAATATCCCCGGAATCTACCGCTGAAATTAATCAACAAACCGTTGATAAAATTTCTAAACTATTAGTCGATAAGAACATTATTGTAAAATCTGTTGCGGTTGAAGGTGATGGCAATATTCTGGTTCGACTTAACAATGAGACTGACCAGGCGAAAGCGCAGCCTGTTCTTAATTCTGCATTAGGTCAGGATTATATTGTTGCCATCAATCAGGCTCACACCGTACCTGACTGGTTGTCGGCTTTAAATGCTGAACCGATGAAACTGGGACTTGATTTGAGCGGTGGTATCCACTTTCTACTTGAAGTTGATATGGATGTAGCGGTTGAAAAAAGCGAACAACAATATGTGGACGATTTAAAAACAACTTTGCGCGAGAAAAAGCTGCGTTATTCACGAGTAGAAGTCAGAAAGGGCGTTGGTTTACTACTTAAATTTCGTAAAGAAGAAGTGCGTGATGAAGCTTTGAGTTTAATTGAAGAACAATACCCTGGCTTGATAGTTGTGGGTGATGAACAGAGCAAATTCTTTAACATTAAGGCTCGGATCTCCGAGAAAAAATTAAAAGAAATTCGTGACTATGCAGTGGAGCAAAATACCACTATTTTACGAACCCGTGTGGACGAACTTGGGGTTGCAGAACCATTTATTCAACGCCAGGGTGCAAATCGAATTGTGGTGCAACTGCCGGGGGTGCAAGATTCGACTCAGGCGAAAAAAATTATTGGTGTAACCGCTTCTGTAGAATTTCATCTCCAGCATTTAACCGGTGATGTTCAAAGTGCATTAAAGGGGCGAGTTCCTTCAGATGCCAGTTTGTATTATCGAGAAAATGGTCAACCTATCTTGTTGAATAAAAGTATCGTGGTAGAAGGCATGAATGTTTCTAATGCCAGCTTTGGTGTCGATGAAAATGGTGGACCGCAAGTTAATATAGCCCTGGATTCAAAAGGTGCTTCCAGAATGACGGCTATTAGTGGGAAAAATGTTGGAAAACCACTAGCTGTCTTGTTCACTGAATATAAAACTGAATATGAAGAAGTCGATGGCGTCACAAAAGCGAAAGATAAATTAACTAAGATTGAGAAGGTGATCAGTGTTGCCACTATTCGAACGACATTGGGGAGCAGGTTTGTTATAACGGGCCTCGATAGTGCGGCAGAGGCCACCAATCTGGTTATGAAAATTCGCGCAGGTGCCCTGATTGCCCCACTGAAATTTGTCAGTGAAAGTACTATTGGTCCAAGTTTAGGACAGGAAAATATCGACAAAGGTAAAATGGCCATCATGATTGGTATGGCGTTAGTTTTGGCCTTTATGTTGGTTTATTATAAAGCTTTTGGCATGATAGCGAACGTTGCGTTAGTGGTTAATATGGTATTGCTGATTGCTGTTATGTCGTTACTACATGCCACCCTTACGTTACCGGGAATTGCGGGTATCGTATTAACGGTAGGTATGGCCGTTGATGCCAATGTACTGATTTTTGAGCGTATTAAAGAAGAATTAAGTGCTGGCAGTGGTACACAAAAAGCTATCCACAATGGTTATGATAGTGCTTTTAGCACCATCATGGATGCGAATATCACTACCCTCATTGCGGCGGTCATTCTGTTTGCTATTGGAACAGGAACAATCAAAGGGTTTGCGGTGACATTGGCCATCGGTATTTTAACCTCTATGTTTACCGCAATTGTTGCAAGTCGTGCCTTGGTTAATTTAATTTATGGCGGAAAAAGTGGTAAAACTTTGTCTATTTAACTCTAGCCATTTAACTAGTGAAATTTAACAAGTTGTTGATGCAAAAAATGTAGTGTGGGCAATGCCCACCAACAATCAAAAAACATCTATTCGTTTTTATACGGATATTTCAGGACAATAAAATGCAGATAATTAGTGAAAGACTTAATCTGAACTTCCTTAAAGCTGGTAAATTAGCCATTGCTTTTTCGACGATTTTAATTCTAACTTCAATCGGCTCTCTCGCCATCAATGGCCTGGATTTTGGTCTTGATTTTACTGGCGGAGCCATGGTTGAAGTGGGTTTTGAAGAAGATGCTGATTTAAATAAAATTCGTAAGCAAATGAAACAAGGTGGTTTTAGTAAAGCTGTCGTACAAAATTTTGGCACCAGTAAAGATGTTAAAATCCGCCTGGCTGTGCTTGAAGGCGCAGATAAAGATAAGGTTGCTGACGACATCATTGAACTGTTAAAAGCCGATGGAACCAAAGTGCAACTGCGTGAAAAAGAATTTGTTGCTCCTGCTATAGGTGATGAAATGACACAGCAGGGCATTCTTGCTGTGGTAGTTATGTTGCTCTGTATTATGATGTATGTGGCGTTTCGTTTTGAATGGAAATTTTCTGTGGGCGCTGTAGCCGCTTTGGCGCATGATGTAACTATTGCTGTTGGTCTGTTTTCTCTGTTTCACATAGAATTTGATTTAACCGTACTTGCTGCCATTCTGGCGGTTATTGGTTATTCATTAAATGACACCATTGTTGTTTATGACCGCATACGCGAGAACTTTTTGAAAATACGAAAAGGCACGCCTGACGAGATTGTTAACCGCTCTCTTAATCAAACACTCACCCGAACTTTAATTACATCAGGAACCACCCTTTTTGTGCTTCTCGCGCTTTTTGTGTGGGGCGGACAAACTATTCATGGTTTTGCCACAGCCCTGTTAATAGGGGTTATGATAGGAACCTATTCATCTATTTATGTGGCAAGTTATTTAGCCTTGTCTTTAGGCGTGTGTAAAGAAGATTTAATGCCACCGCAGATCGAAAAAGAAGGGGCAGAACAGGATTCACTTTCGAGTTATTAAGCAGAGTTATTAAACTAACCTGAAGATTTTAAGAAAATATAAAAGCCCGAATATTTGCCGATGTTCGGGTTTTTTATTGGAAGTTATGAAATGCTGGAATGGCGGAGTAATCGTTAACTCAAAGGTTAAAATCATTCTTTAATTTTTGCAAAATTTGTAAAAATACTAACTAACCTGAACTCTGGATAAGAATAGTCAAAATACTATAAAATATTAGTAAGTTATAACTACTTGATAGATACAATGATTTTATTACAGAGTAAAAATTAGTCCAGTGCAACTATTTTAGTGGTTATCAAGGCGGGCTAGCGTAGCAATAGCCCGCTATTGGTAGCTAGTTCAACGCAGAGAACCGTTAAAATAGCTGTGCTGGGTGGCTGTTCTTAACCAGAGTTCAGGTTAACTAGCAAAGCGAAAACAATTACGCCCATCCTTTTTCGCCTGGTACATTGCCTCATCAGCTTGTTGAATCAAACTATCCATATCGGGATTATCCAGCGGCAAAATGCTAATCCCAATACTTACACTAAGCCGGCGTTCATGGTATTCAATATGAAATGGTTCAGCAAAAGCATCGAGAAGACGTTGGGCTATGGCGGAAAGGTTATGTCGATCTCCTGAGCGTGGACAAATGACGGCAAATTCATCCCCACCCAACCGAGCAGCCGTGTCCGCTGACCGTAAATTTTTTCGCAACCTGTTAGCGACTTCCTTTAGTACCTGATCACCAGCTTTGTGCCCAAGCTCATCGTTGATTGGCTTAAAATGATCCAGATCCAGATATAACAATGCCAATTGATGTGGATATCGTGCAGTCGCATTGATTTCTGTTTTCAACCGGTCATAAAATAAACTACGATTACTCAGGCCGGTGAGACTGTCGTATAGAGCCAAATATCGGACCTCTTGCTCGGCTTCTTTCCCTTTACAGATAGCGTCTGTGAGGATCACCATGGTGATGCCCCCCAGAATAGCCATAAGCAAAAACAGAGAGATAAAAATATAACGTAACCTGGATAACTGATCTGAGACTAAAGTTGGCGGGATCCTGCTTATGACATACCAGTTTGGCCAGTTAACCAACAGGTTACTCAGTTGGTTTTGTTGATGAGGAAAGTATTTGAACTGTTCATAGATAAACAGCCCATTACTTGTTTGAGTTGCCCCGTTTCTATTTTGCTCTATTTCTTCCCAAATATCAGGATAGAGATCTGGTAACCGTAAACCAGGCCTTTCTGGAAACATAAAGGCCCACAGGTTTTCTTCTTTTCCACCATATAACCAATAGCCATCAGAGTTAACTAACATCAATTCACCGGTAGTAACCCCTTCAGATTGTTCTAGCAAGCTGAGTAACTTAGAACCGTCATAATTGAACACAACAACACCTATAGTCTCATTCGAATTGTTGCCAACAGGTGCCACAAATCGAATAACAGGTCGAAACGGAACTTCAACCTGACCTTGTTCAACATTTAGATCCAGAGGGGAGATATAGATGTGACCGGGTTCCACAGTCATCCCCTTTTGGAAATAATAGCGGTCTCCTTTGTCCTGCAATTCTACAAAGGGAACCTGTTTAACCTTATCACCCGTGCGCTCAACTCGTATGATTTCTTTCCCCACTCGATTCAGAACTCGGGCTTGCTGATAGAACTCTTTTATTTCAGAGAGATGTATATAATCTTTCTGGATTTCGGTTAAACGTTTTTCTTCGCCCATTAATAACATTTGAAGACTTTGTTTGGTCGAGCGGGTTAATACATCAAGTGCTGATAAGCGTATATCTTCAGATAAAACCGAGCTTGCTAATTTTATTTCTTGTCTTTCTTCATTGACAATTTGTGTTTTAACCGCCAGATATTGTGTTTTATAGACTGCTAGCATCAGTAGCAGGATTAACATCAAAAGGCCAATATAACTAGTTAAATTGGTTAAAAATACAGAGTGGCGAATAGCTTTGGGCTCCACCTTGTTGCTTGCGTAAGTCATTGCCGGATTGAAAACAATCAGGTAAATGATAACAGGGGCCAACAGAAGCAATAAAAGGATATCTATAAGGGTCATCTGCCAAAGCTTTAGTGGAGTTGGCAATAGATAAAAACCTATCATTATCATTATTTCGAGGGAAAAGATTATGGTCCCAATCTGTAAACTTAATCTTCCTTTGTTAATATTAGGCCCAAGGAAGAAAAATGAATGTTTGAGAACTAACTCAATGACAAGAATGGCTGTTAGTGCCAGAAAAAGGGCATTAAGGAAAGCTAACGGCCAAACTCCCAGATCAAATACCATGAGTAAACCCAGTGCATACATGATGATCGCTTCACAAAGCGATAATATAAGCATTAAAGTGATCAGTACTTTTTTCATCTTATGGATTCGGGTTGAGGTTAATCAGTTGTCAAACTTTTTACATGTAGTCTAGCTTCACTTCACCTTGGATCCCCACTTAATAATGGTAATTAAGTGGAAGGGTATATAGTAGACTAGATTGGTATAGTTTCCAGCTGTGGTAACAGGGCTTTCTTTTCCACATGAAGCAGGTTTACAAAAAACTAATCAGAAACGTGTGAAATTTAAGTTTTTCATGAATTTTTATGTTCTTTGTCAATTATTGGATGAAATTTGTGGAGAGCTTTGTTTCCTGATGAATAAAAAACTGAACATTTATAGATGTTCGGTTTTTAATGATGTGGGCAAGACGTTTAAAAAGTCCAAAACTCTACTTGAATTCTACTCATATATAGTGGCTATCTGCTAATAGCTATTCCAAAAGATTTAAAGTTTAAAGACCAGTTGGATTGAAATATAGTCAATATGTGCCTAAAAAGCTGCATTTTGGCAGGATTAGACCAAAAAATGTCCGAAATTTGAGAGCTTTGAAAAAAGTTACCAAGTATTATATACCCGTCTAAACTATTAAGAGTCTAGATAGCTTGGTGAATTCACCGCAGAATTAAATAGTTAAAGCCTCTGAAATTACATAAATAATCTAAGAGAAAAGGAGACAAATATTGTGAATATAAAAAAAGTACTAACACTGAAGTGTCAAATTGTTTTGTTGTTTCTAAGTTTTTTATATCAAACTGATGCATTTGCCCAGACAGGTCAATGCAGATTAGATTTACCTGTTAATACAATTGTTACCGATGTTCCTCAAACAAACGCATGGAAAAATTTCACGCCAAATTTAACTGATCGTCTAAAACCTAGTATAGGATGTTCTGGTATACCAAATGATGCGATAGTAGTATCAGCTGCATTTGGCTTTACTTACTCCGATTTAGAGGTTAATGGTGATTATTTAGTTCAAGTAACTGCTGAAGATCTTTCTGGTGCAAACCCATTTACAACTGAGACTGGAATTGAATCATTTAATGCTGGGCCTCCCTTTCCACCCACTCATAGTGTAAGCACTGGAGTGGTTAATTGGAATGATTGGCGCGTGAATGATATGTCTTTCAGTTTATTTGGTAAGGTTGTTATACCTGATAATGTATCCATAAATCTTCAAACTACTTTTTTATCCAGTTTTCAAGTTCAAATTGATTGGACGACAGAACGACCACTTGCACCTTCCTGGGCTAACATAGAAGAGGTTATAGATGAGAGTGGTGGTGGAGGTATGATAAAAGGTTTCGAAGATCATGACTTGTTTGATTCAAATATTAACTCTTTTTCTAACCGTGTTTCAAATATTGTGTGGGAAAATGTTAGTACTGCTACATATTATCAGATTTGGTATGGTGCTTGTTACGGATACCAAAATAATAAAATAGGTCCAACTAAAGTGAAATGGAGGACAACATATAGGGTGTCGGCTTGCAATAGCAGAGGCTGTTCTGCTTCCACTCAAGCAACGGTTTCAAGCCTTGCTAGATTTGAGCCTACACCAATAGTGGCACCGACTTGTCACTTTTAAGGTAATAAAAATCCTATCACCAATAAATGTCCATTGGCTAGTGTCGGTGGACGAGTATAGATTAGAGATTATCTAATCTATACATTTAACTCCAGAGAGTGTAGTCGGTCAGAGTTTTTCAACATACAAACTCAAAATCAGAGTATTTACGGGAGGTTTAACCCACACTCCGCACCAAGTTTTCAAGTCTTAAAAATTGAGCTGTTAAACAATTATTTTGAACACAATTGAGTCTGAAATCACTCTAAAATAATTTAGAACAGGCGCAGCCAACTCTACCGAATCGGTATTCCTAATAATTAACTCGACCTATTCTAAACCGTAAATTTTAATGGCTTCTTTTCCAAATACTTCGATAATTCTATATTTTTTATCGTTCACGCCAAGTGTTACCGGTGGTAATCCTGGATAATAAACCACATGGATTGATTTCATCATTTGAAATAGCCATCGTAATGTTGGATTGTTAATTCGTCCGAACCATAGGTTTAAACCCCCGTCTTTAGACGGGTAGCTTTAAGCTAGCAGTTGGCTGTATTATTAAGGTATGAAATATAGACAAGGTTCACATACAAAATATAATATTGAATATCACTTTGTTTGGGT
>JBFFIY010000159.1:0-11092 GCA_041556195.1 Enterobacterales bacterium | reverse complement strand
GTGGGGCATGGCGTTTTGAAACCTCATTGGCAATATAATTTTGATGAGGTAATAGCTCGACTCTTGCACCTTGTAGGCCTGCAATGGTTGACTGCTGAAGTCTATTAATATGGTTTAATGTCTCGACGCGCAAATTAAAAGCGCTATTGCCCCCAAACTGTCCACTGATAAGCCTTTGTCTTGGGGTAGTAAACTGCACAAAACAGTTTAACTCTAATTCCTGCAGTTCAAATGTATTAAAGTCAGCATCATGTACCTGATAACGAATTAACCCTGAATGTTCGTTAACTGAAGAGACAATAAAAGATTCATCATCCATATTGGTCACAGTGTCACCAATCGCGTAACGAATGCGACTTAGAGGTGCATTATCTTTAGCGTAGGTGCGGGTATCGTTTGCTGCCGGAAAACTGACACCGATCAATCGGCCAGTGATTTCGATAATAATACCCAGTCCTAAATTTGGTTCTGTGTGGCTAACCCAGCGCTGTCCAACGACGATGTTCATATAACAGTACTCAAGAGAAGTTAATAAAATAGCGTAAATCTGAAAGTTTGAGCATTTTAGTTGAATTCAAACTCTGTTGAAAGCTGATTGGAGTGTTAATATAGGAAAATAGAGATATTAGAATAGCCAATTGAGGTGAAATATGGGTAATTCATTGGGGGATCAATTCCTGAAAATGGGATTGGTTGATAAAAAAAAGCTCAAATCAGCAAAAAAACAAAAACATAAACAGTCTGTTCAAACGGCAAAAACGGGTGAGTTGTCTGAATCTCAAAAACAGGCAAAACAGGCACAACAACAAAAAACAGAGAGAGATCGAGAAATAAATCGACAAAATCAACTACAAGCTGAAAAAAAGGCCATTGCCGCTCAGATCAAGCAACTGATTGATATGAATAAGCTATCTAGAGAAGGAGCGGAGATCAAATATAATTTTACACATACACAAAAGGATGGTGTGAGTAAAATTAAATCATTGTATGTCACCTCTCAAATGTCAGAACAACTCAGTAAGGGGCTGTTGGCCGTCGTGAGTTTAAATGATGGTTATGAACTCATTCCCAGAATCGTTGCTGATAAAATCAGCCTTCGTGATGAATCTTCCATTCTGGTCTGTAATCAAATTGATGAAGAAGATATTCAAGAGGATGATCCCTATGCGGATTATCAGATCCCGGATGATTTGATGTGGTAGTTACATAGACATACATAGACATACATAGACAAAATGTTGTCAAATACAGGGCAATCAATCAATTTTCAAGCAAAAAAAGGAGACTTTACATGACTGACTCTCGCGTACTCATTTCAATTGAAAATCAAATAGCGACCGTAACATTAAATCGTCCAGATAAACTCAATGCGTTAGATTTTAGTATGTTTCAAGAAATTGATCAGGCGATTAAACAGCTTAAAAAGAATAGAGATATTAGAGCCATTTTATTAATGGGCAATGGATCTGACTTTTGTTCAGGCCTGGATATCAAATCTGTCTTGAAAAAAGTTAGTACAGGCATCAAGCTGTTATGGAAATGGCTCCCAGGCAATCCAAATATAGCTCAGAGAGTGAACGTAGGTTGGCGAGAAATACCAGTTCCAGTGATTGCTGTAATACAGGGACGATGCTGGGGAGGTGGTTTGCAAATAGCACTGGGAGCTGATTTCAGGATCGCTACAGAAGACGCTACATTTTCAATTATGGAAGGCAAATGGGGTCTTATACCTGATATGGGCGGAACCCTGGCATTAAGAGAATTCATGCCAGTAGATAAAGCCATGGAACTTGCCATGACCGCCGAAGTTTTCGATGCCAGACAAGCCCTTGAATTCGGTTTAATAAAAAGTATTGAACCCAATGCCCATCAAGCCGCCATCAGTTTTGCAAAAAAACTATGTGAAAAATCTCCCGATGCCATTGCTGGCGTGAAAAAACTTTATCACAAGGCCTGGATTCATAATCAACGTCAAATTTTAACCAGAGAGACGTTTTATCAATTGAGAATAATAACTGGAAAAAATCGGATACAAGCGGCAAAACGTCAAACAACAGATCCACAGGCTGCATATATTGAGCGAAAAAATTGGTAAAAATAAAACATCTAAATTCAACTTATAAGTGCAAATAAATCATGAAAAAATCAATAGGCAAAGAAAAAACACCTCATGGCAATATCTTAAAAAAGACCATTAAAGCTTTTGAAAAATCTGACAAGCCTGCAAAACTCTCGATGTCTGAGTACCAACTGCTTGCTGATTTTGATAACTTAATTATTCTGGTTGAGGCTATTTTATCAAACGTGAATGAAATCAATGAAGCAGAAGAGAAATCCCTGATTTACCTGCTGGAACATGGCCTGTATCAGTATCAAATTGATATTGGAAATGAGTTGATAACTGAGCGTGATTTTAGCCTGATTCAATGTATTGAATCACGAATTGCACGGAAAATAAGCGAGATTGATTCGGAGGGATTCAACCTAATCAGAAATATTGTCAGTGCTCTCTTCAATGCAAGTATGCCAGTGAGTGAGTCATTATTAAATAGTTTAAATGAAGCTGAATATGGTAATAATTCAAACAATTTTCCTGATGAGCAATTTGAACTAACCGATCTTTTCAAGCACTTTGAGGAAGTGCTGGACGTGATAGATGCTGAATCAGATTATGACGTTTACCTGGGGGTTGCCGAACAGCTTAATCAATTGCCTGACGATGCAACAGGTTTAATGATGTTGACCTTATTGAAGGCTAAACATCATTTAGCTCGCGATGCAGCTCTTTTACTTATATTACATCCTTTAGCCAGAGTTAGAGAACAAGTTCTCAATCATTTGTTACCACTTGCCAGGCAAGGGTTATTAAATGATAAAGATTATCAAAGATTAACCGTTATTCGTAACTGGATGGGCAAAGCTGAAAAGAAGATAATTGATAAAACCATTAAATATTTACAACGAAATCCCTTAGTACAACAATCAAAAAGCATTCAAAAAACTTTCATTATTCATGATATTCATTCGAGTTCTATTGATAATAGCGGCTGTATTGCTATACAGATCGTATTCAAAATCGCGCGAAAATATATGATGATTGGCCTTGTATTAAAGCAGGGTGTTGGTATCACAGATGCCTTTGTTTCTGACAAAATGTCTAAGACAGATTATGTGCAAACACTTGAAAAATTGAATGAGGAAATGCCTGTAATTTCTATTTCAGCTACTCAGTTGAATATTCTATTAAAACATTTTTTACAGAACAATCTATCTCAAGCTCAGGTTCCGCCAGTAGAGTTGTTGCTCCTGAAGGAGTTTTCTGGGATACAGTGTCAACATCCTCAACCTATAACTATTGAAGAGGTCAATACTCTTCTGTCTGGTTCGAAAACTCAGCATAAGCCTAAAATTGATGCGGAAGAATTTATTTTTGGCTGGGCATCTCCAGAGTATGCTGCAAATCATAAGAATGAAGATGCATTAATTACTCATGAATTTGAACCTCTTAGGAACACCTGGCTCGAGAGATTGCTACTTACCGTGGCGAGTTTTGCTTTTGAGTTGGACGATGTTGAACTTTTTTTTGATGCAGCCAAACAAATAGAAGCAGGTAAAAAATTAACATCAATTGAGTTATTCCAACGAATAGCGTTTGTGATTTTGAATGATGATATGTTTTTAGAAGGCGACGGCGATATTGAACAGTTGTTGTTACAAAAAATGCTTGAAGAGGGGGGAAGAGTTTTCACCTGAGCTAGTCTCTTTTTTGGGAGGGGAGATTGAAGATTGGGAAGCTGATGAAAGTGAGAATGAAAATTATGAGCCTTTAAAGTGGGAAATAAACAATCGATCCAAACGCGCAGTTTATCAATTAAAAGTGAGTCTTAAAGGAAGTAAGCCTGGTATTTGGCGACGGATCATATTGATGAATACCATTAAATTGAGTCAGCTCCATGAAATTATTCAAGTGGCAATGGGGTGGGAGAATTACCATCTTTATGAATTTATTCAGGGTAATAAGCATTTCAGTCAACCGCATGAATATAGTGAGATGGAAACATATGACGTCAATGAAGTTCAACTGCGAGATTTACTTTTTAAAGAAAAAGGAAAGTTAACCTATATTTATGATTTTGGAGACAATTGGCAACATCAAATAGTTTTGGAAAAAATATCGGTCGCTAGTAGAGAAAATACACCTGTTCAAGTGCTTAAAGGTGTGGGTGCTTGTCCGCCAGAAGACGTTGGTAGTATCGGAGGTTATGGGCGAATGCTCAATATTCTTAAAAATCCCAACCACGAAGAATTCGATGAGTTTATGGAGTGGCTAGGGCTGGAAGATGGCGAGATTTTTGATCCTCTTTTGTTTGAAATAAGTGAAGTAAATGCTCAGTTGGATGAAAATTTTAATTAACCTCAACTCTGGATAAGCTACGCCCCTCAATACCCTGTCTGCTTGCAGCGGGGATGTTTGATGATTCTCTTCAATTTGTGCTATTACCTATTGAGGATCACAAATAACTACAACTGTAGTGTAAACAGATTAAGCAGCGTCAAAAAATATTATGTAAACTATCCATCATTGGAGATGGAAAATCCTGCCTTGTCATCACCTGCAGTGAAAACCAGCCCTATTCTGTTAGAAGTCTCATTTTCATTAATAAATTTAACATATGTTAGAGCTTGTATTTTGGATTTGTTTGAAAGAGAGATTTTAGAATAAAAATCTTTAAAATTTTTGATATCCTGGTATTGAAGTGAAGCCATACAAACTCTTTTTCCACATTCTAATCGTTCAAGATAGACAGAATTATCAACAATTTCTGACTGATTTAAGAACAATTCTGTATAAAGAGATTTGTATTCAATACTTAATTGCGAAGAGAAGCTTTCTTCAGCCAAATCATTTACTAATTGATCAAATTTATCGGTTGATAATTTTTTAATCGAGTTGAGTTTTAAATTTTTTATTGATTTTTCATTTTTTTCTGTAGATAGAATATTTTCAATTGAGCTGATTTTGTTATTGTTAATTGAATTACTCTCTTTAGATTTTGGTATGTGTTTATCATGAAGAGGTGATGAAATAACATCTTCCATTTTATTTATATTTTCAGAAATGGTTGATTTTTCATTATCAAATTTTCTTGAAATATCTTCTATTTCTTCAACTTTGGTTACTTCAGTGGGAAATGATTTATCAGTTGAGGATTTTTGCTGATAATTACTTTTAACCACCAAAATAATAGCGAAGATTAAAAGAAGTGATATTAAGATTTTTTTAATATGACTATTCATATTGGATTTCCTTAAAATTATAGAGTATTTCCAATGTATTATAATTTTGGGGCGGAACTATACAATCCATTTATATAGTATAGTTCCTAACTAATAAATAATTTAAATTTATTGCACCATTATTTCAAATTCATGGGTTACTGTTCCACCGCAACAATCTGTAACTGACCAATTTCCATTGCTCGAGGTTGTTACATCACAGGTATTAGTACAAGTAAACATTTCACCATTTATTCTCACTGAATCCTCAGCAAACGCAGCTAGTGAAAAAATTAAGCTAAAAGTAGTGATTAAAGCAAGAAAGGGTTTTGATTTTTTCATATTGTTCTCCATTTATGTTGAAAACGTACAATCCGTTTACTCTTGTTTTTTATTTGGTAAGGTACTGCTTCATCCTTTGAGTAATGTCCATACGCTTAAAAGATTTTATAAAAATTTAAATATACCTATTTCAAGGCAAAACAGATACTACTCTATATGGGGGGGGGCTTGTCAACAAAAATATTAAGTTAACTTATTAGTAATTATTTTTTATATCCTTATTTAGGATAGCGATAATAAGGGAAAGACATGTATCTAACATGAATATTGTTTTTTATTAAACGTTCTAAGTAGAAAACATTTGTTTTGTCCCTACATATTAATTTTGAGTGAAAATAAATCAAGGAATATGCTCCCTCTCTAAATAACTTTCAGATTGCATTTCCTTTAAACGGCTGGTAGTACGACGAAATTCAAATGACAGGGTATCGCCTTGATAGATGTGTTCAATAGCGGTTTCTGCTGATATTATTAGTTTGACATTGTGTTCGTAAAATTCATCTATTAGAGTTATAAAACGTCTTACTGATTCTAATTTTCTATCTGAAAGTTGGGGAAGTTCACTGAGTAATATTGATGGATAAATTCTGGATAATTCAATATAGTCAGCGGCTGATCTTGGGCCCTCACACAGGCTTGTGAAACTAGTCCAGAGTACCTTGGCAGACTGCCCTAAGATCTGAATTTCACGGCCCAGGATCATAATAGAGTCGCCATTAATGGTTTCTCCACCTGATAGTTTATCAAAACTGTTTGCCATGTTTTGCTGTGCATTTTCATCCAGAGGCCAATGATAGATTTCTACCTGTTTTAAAGCCCTGAGTCGATAATCTTTTCCACCATCAACTTCCATTACCTGAGTGTGCTGTTGTATTAAATCAATTGTGGGTAAAAAGCGGTCGCGGTGAAGTCCCTTCCAGTAGAGACGGGAAGGGGGGATGTTAGAGGTGGTGACTAGCACAACACCGTATTTAAACAGGGTTTCAAATAAACGTCCCAGGATCATGGCATCGCCGATTTCTGAAACATAAAATTCATCAAAGCATAGAACTTTAGCTTCTTTGGCTAATTCTTTACCAACGCATTTTAACGGATCCTGTGTACCTTTTTTTTCGATGAGCTGTTGATGGATCCAATACATAAATCGATGAAAATGCATTCTTTTAACTTTAATATGAGGTTGCAGCGTATGACAAAACACATCCATTAAATAGGTTTTACCGCGGCCAACACCTCCCCAGAAATACCAACCCTGAATGGGTGTTTTAGCACTGAAAAGATGCTTGAATTTATTGAACCAGCTTTGCTGTTGTTTTTGGATAAGTTGATGGAATAAAGCATCTAATGCGTTAATCGCCTGTAATTGAACGGGATCTTTTACAAAACCAGCGGTTTCACAATCAACCAGGTAACGAGATTTAGGCGTCAAGACCAAACTCCAAGTCTGTACAAAGATTCATCAATTGTTTGTCGCAACTTCACAAGTTTACCGTGGAAAAAATGACTGCTATCGACTAATTTTACCAACATCCTGGAAAAATCAATTGAATGATCAGAAGATAGGTTATCAAACCAGTTAACTACAGCTTCAGGATTGACCACTTCGTCTGCCATGGGTTGAATGATTAACCAGCTACAGTTGGGTATTGTAATATCATGAAAATAAAAACGCTCGACTGGAGGAGCTACTGAAACCAGGCATTTGAGCGGCCATTGACTGGCAACGTTGAGTGATACAAAGGCTCCAAAAGAAAATCCAGATAAATAAAGATCAAGTACGCTCCACTGATTAGTGATCCAGCTTAACACACAATTTAAATCTTCACTTTCACCAATTCCATCTGCATAGCTTCCCTGGCTCTTACCTACACCACGGAAATTAAAACGAACAGTATTGATTTGTCTGTCTTTAAAACTACGATGTAAAGTGTGCACCACCTTATTCGTCATACTACCACCATGCAGTGAATGAGGGTGGCAGCAAACAGCAATGCCTTTGGCTTGTTCACAGATATTTAAAATTGCTTCAATATCACCCGCAGGGCCGGGAATAGTGCAACGATGTTCGCCAATTGAATAGGCCATAAGTGTATACGGTTTCGAAAAAAGACAATAGTGACAAATTATCAGTAAAATGCAACTGTGAAAGAAGATTATTTTAATAAAAAGGAGCTAGTTGCGAGTATCGAGTTACGAGTTGCAAGATAAAAGATTGGAAAGTTGATAGCCTGGTATGGGGCAGATTTTCTCGCAACTCGCAACTCGCACCTTATTAGCGTTTGGATGCAGTTGGCCATAATGCCCAATCTCCATTGGATAAACTGTCGGGATGCCAGTTTTCCGGGCCGAAAATGAATATATCATTTTCATGATGGGTTAGTTCTGCAAAGCCAATGGGTTTGCAGGTGGTGTCTTCCATATAACAAAGCTGTAATTTTGATGGATTAGAAATACCCAATTTCGGCCGTCTTACCCACCATTCATTTTCTGACTTCAGGTGAACCATGACTGGAATAAATCCAGATGTATTTTGTTGGGCTACGTTTTGAGATAAGTTTTGAATAACCAGATTAACCCCTGCTTTAACCAAACAATCCTTCGCCTTACAACTTAATTTACCATTGGCTTTGTACTGGTTTAAAGCGGTCGAGTTTAGTTGCAGTTTAAAAGATTTTCGCCATTGATTATCACTACCGGAATATTCGGATGTAATGAAAAAAGTGCCTTCTTTATTGAAAGGATTCAATGAAACCTTTGATGGCCAGATCTGAAAATTGAGTGTTGGTTTTGAAAAATGAACAAAAATTAGCTTTTTACTTTTATCATCAAGTGAAACTTTATCTGTTACTCGATAATTGCTTTGATTAAAGGCATTGCGAACGGATTTACAGACCTTCTTCCACTTTGAACTTTCATTGGAACAGGGGGCCAAATAAATCTCGTAATTATTATTTGCGGCATTCTGTGGCAAGATCCTGGAAGCTAAATCCAGTGTTTGCTCAACACTGAGCTCGTTAAGTTCTACATCTTCCGCCACTAACAACCGATATGAAAAGAGCAGGGGGAGTAGCAGAATGAGCGTTAACTGAATTGAGAATTTGTATTTCATAAACAAACCAAAAAAGGGCCAAAATCGGACAGTTTTGCCAATATAATATTGTATATCGGCAAAAACACCTTAATCTTCAGGTTTTCTGCCAACAGCTCTACTTCAATAGTACTTCTTCAAACAATTCTTTTTCAAAAAACTATTCTTCAAACAAAACGGGATATTTTAAATAAGATTGATCGTAAAAGTCCGATTGTTGATAAAACCAGCGCATTTGAGCCTGCTGATCCGATGCAAAGTCTTTATCCTTTAATTTCTTCTCATGAAATGATTTTGCCAGATTTACATCTTTTTGTATCATTTGATTGGCTAGTGGAATAAGGGCATAACTCTCAATATATTCGGTACGTTGAAACATCTGGTTGAAAAATCCCCAACTAAAAAAAGAATCATCTCCTCTTGGATCAAGCAGAGCCACAGCAAGTCTACCGAGAGCCTGATTGGTACTTACTCTGACAGTTCCAGCTGGTAATATCATTTCAATATTTTCAGTGTTAAATTTAGCCGATGCACGCATATGGCCTTCAAAAGGTTCTTTACCAAACTCGAAAGAACTGGCTGTTAACTGAGCTACCCTGAGTTTTGTCTTTTCAACCGAACGCGTGAATTGAATACCGTGAAGTTCTAATCTTTCAATAACTTGAAGGTGTTCAGCTGGGATCCAGTAGGCTTTGGGTACATTCACCTCAAGATCTGCAATTCTTGACCAGAAAATGGGTAAATTTTTGTACAATTTTGGCTGACCATTCCAATAAATGTATTCAAGTCCTGTCACTATGTCTTTTTTCTTCTCAAAATCAATGCCATAAAAATCCATCTTTTCAGGATGTTTTTTATCTTTCTTCCATTTCAATACCTGTGTTTCAGGGCGAGATTGTCTGTCTCGTTGTATTGCCTGTTTAAGAGAATTTCCTTTTTCGGCCAGTAGTTTTAAAGTGGCCTCCAGCATGATGTAGGTTCCAAGTACCCTTTGTTTATAGGGTTTTAAAGAATGGTTTTCTACGAGAACTGTGGGTAAATGCCTCACATCGCCATAACCATTAGAAAATCTTGGGGTGGCTGTCCAGCCAGAGAGTCCTTTTGCAAAGTCTGAGCGATCGATTCCAAATGTTAACGGACCACCCCTATGACCCTGTTCTGCCAATGCTTTATTAACATCAGGTTTTAAATTATCACTGAGCCAACGGCTGATCTGTGGTGAATCGGCATGATCTTCGTTATAACCGTAGGTAATATCGTATTGGTAATCTTCACCATCGGTTACATGTACATCAAAATATAAATCAGGCTTCCACTGATTAATAGACTGAAGCAAGATCTGCATTTCTGGCGTGTCAGCTTTGCTGTAATCACGATTTAAGTTCAAATTTTGTGAGGTAGTACGCCAACCCATTTGTTCTGGTCCACGTTGATTTACACGATTAAAGGGAGAACGCCTTTCATGACCATCTACATTAAAAATAGGAATAAACAGCAAATTAACCCTATTGAGTAAAGCCGCTTTATTGCCTTTGCTAATATCTCGTAACAGCATTAATCCAGCATCCTTACCATCAATCTCACCAGAATGAATGCCTGCCTGAACCAGGAGAGTAGGTTTGTTATTTGCTTTTAACTTATCCGATGAAGAAATACCTTCTTTAGAAGCAACAACTAACCAGAGATCTCTACCCTGTGGGCTTTTACCTAATGATCGCAACTGAAACATCGCTTCACTATCCACCAGCTTTTTTAAATATTGCATGGTTTCATCGTAATTGGGCGTATCAATCAACCCTGTGGCTTCAGCTGGGGTTTGCCAAATATTTTGACTACTCTGGATAAGTTGTTCGCTTTTACCATGCCATTGTTTGATTGGGGGGAGTAGTTTGATTGGGGGATGTAGTTCGTTATTACCTGTGGCATGAGCGGCTGAGAGACTAAATTTAAAGATGAAGAAGAATATGATGAATGTGAAATTACTTTTTGTCATGAAATTACCGTAATGATTTATGATCATAATCTTTTCCAAATCCTCCCATTCCTTTCAATTGAGATAAATGTAAAAGTTTACGATGCTCAACAAATTCTTTAAGAGCCTGATTAACAAGCTCCTGTTTAGTTTTTATGCTACTCAAGGAGAGCGCTTCGTTGATAAGCTGTTCATCTAACTCAATATTGGGGCGCATAATCGATTTACCTCGCGAACGCTATATTGATGAATATTCATGAATTTTGCAAGTTTAAGCCTTGTCCAATATGAAATGAGCCCGAAAGAAGTAAGTGATTCCAGAATAAAAAGAGCCTGAAATATTTATCTATTTAGTCCATGATCTCTATTATGAGAACTATCATGAACATAGACAATCTAGCATCGATTAAATC
>JBFFIY010000158.1:0-11105 GCA_041556195.1 Enterobacterales bacterium | reverse complement strand
GATAGCTACGCTTATTCATTGTGGGAATACCTCCAACGTTATAAGGAGCTTTAAGTTTAGCTGCTTATTTTTGAGGGTTCCCACACTAAATTTCTCTTTACTATAGCTGACTCAACTCAGGATAAGACAGGTCATCTGATTACATTAAACAGTCAAATTTCAACAAGTTATAACTATTGATGTTTTGTGCATGTTTGATTAATTGGCTCAATATTGGGATTTTTGTGCCTGGCAAGGCAAATTCACGAACAAATAGCTGGCTATTTTGAGTGAATTTAACGCAGAAAGGCGCGAAAATCACTGTATTGAGAGGCCAAGCTTATCCCGAGTTGAGGTTATTTAAACTTTAACACAAGAATAGTCACATTATTCATCTCGTCTTAGCTAGAACAGCTAATAATCAACAGGTATAATATGCCCGCTATTGTATGGCCGCTATACTATCTGCCATATAATCGACCATTATTCTACTACAACAATTATGCTACTCCAGTTAAGGATCATCAATGTTTTCTATTGCTAGTCAAATCGCCAATGAGCTAAAGGTTAAAGTGCAACAGGTAGAAGCCACTATTCGTTTAATGGATGAAGGTTCAACTGTTCCTTTTATTGCAAGATACCGAAAAGAAGCCACTGAAGGACTCGATGATACCCAATTGCGCCTTCTGGATGAACGTCTTAGTTATTTACGTGAATTAGAAGATCGCCGACAAGTCATCCTTAAAAGTATCGCTGATCAAGAAAAACTCACTGATGAATTAAAGAATGAAATTTTAGCCGCAAATACTAAAACAGAACTGGAAGATCTCTATTTACCCTACAAACCTAAACGCATCACCAAGGGTCAAATTGCTATTAATGCAGGCCTGGAACCACTCGCCGATAAGCTTTTTAACGATCCGGATCTTGATCCTGAAACAGTTGCGGCTGACTATTTAAACAGCGATCTCAAAATAACTACCACTAAAGATGCGCTTGATGGTGCTCGCTATATTTTGATGGAACGCTTTGCTGAAGATGCGAAACTACTGGGAGATTTACGCGATTATTTGTGGAATAACGGACTGGTTAAGTCTTCTGTGATTGAAGGTCAGGAGAAGCCAGGTGCAAAATTTTCCGATTATTTTGATTTTTCAGAAGCTCTCAATAAAATCCCCTCTCATCGTGCTCTCGCTATTTTTCGGGGTCGTAATGAAGGATTCCTACAAGCTTCTCTCGTATCTAGTAGCGAAGAGCTTGAAGATCCTAAAAACCTTTCCCCCTGTCTGGGAATTATTGCTCAACACTTTGATATTAAAAATGAAGGCCGAAAAGCTGACGATTGGTTAGCTCAGGTTGTGAAGTGGACGTGGCGTATCAAACTACAATTACATATGGAAACAGAACTATTCGGAAAACTCAGGGAAAATGCTGAAGGTGGTGCCATTCAGGTTTTTGCCAGAAATCTTAACGATTTGTTAATGGCAGCACCCGCTGGGAAAAAAGTCACTCTGGGTCTTGATCCAGGTTTACGCACCGGTGTAAAGGCGGTAGTGGTAGACGATACTGGTAAACTATTACAGTTTAGTACCATATTTCCTCATGCCCCTCAAAAACAATGGGACGCCTCTGTTGCTAAGTTAAAACAACTCTGCGAAGCCCATCAGGTAAACCTTATTAGTATTGGTAATGGCACCGCATCAAGAGAAACCGACAAGTTAGTGATAGAACTGTTGAAGACTTTACCAAAAATGAAAATTGATAAAATGGTGGTAAGCGAAGCAGGAGCCTCGGTATATTCTGCCAGTGAATTGGCTGCTAAAGAGTTTCCGAAACTGGATGTAACCTATCGTGGCGCAGTTTCCATTGCAAGACGACTTCAAGATCCACTGGCAGAACTGGTAAAAATCGACCCTAAGTCTATTGGTGTTGGCCAATATCAACATGATGTCAGTCAAATTCGCCTTGCTCGCTCATTGGATGCCGTAGTCGAAGATTGTGTTAATGGTATTGGAGTTGATCTTAATACGGCTTCTACCCAGCTTTTGGCTCATGTTTCAGGTTTAAATCGAACTTTGGCTAATAATATTGTAGATTTTCGCGATCTCAATGGCCGCTTTAAAAATCGTCAGCAGTTATTAGAAATTAGCCGCCTTGGTCCAAAAGCTTTTGAACAATCAGCAGGTTTTTTAAAAATTACCGATGGTGATGATCCTTTAGATGCTTCATCGGTTCACCCGGAAGCTTATCCTCTGGTTGAAAAAATTGTTGCCCATGAAAATACGCCTGTAAAAAGTTTGATAGGCAATAGCCAACTACTTAAAAAATTAAAGCCCTCAATGTTTGTTGATGATAGATTTGGTTTGCCTACCATTCAGGATGTATTGTCAGAGCTTGAAAAACCCGGTCATGATCCAAGACCAGCCTTTAAAACAGCCTCTTTTAAAGAAGGGGTAGAAAACGTCAAAGATCTTAAACAGGGTATGCAGCTCGAAGGAGTCATTACCAATGTGACCAATTTTGGAGCATTTGTTGATATTGGCGTACATCAGGACGGCCTGGTACATATTTCCATGTTGGCAGATCGTTTTGTCTCAGATCCCAGAGAAGTGGTAAAAGCCGGAGATGTGGTCAAAGTCACTGTACTTGAAGTGGATATTGACAGAAAACGTATCGGCTTATCTATGCGTTCGGATAACTCAGAACAAATTAAAGAAGCTAAAGCGCCTTCTCCCACCAATAAACAGGTAAAGAGTCATAATAAAACCAGTACAAAACCAGGTAAACCTACGGCAGAAAAAACTGGTCAGAGGAGACAATCCCAGCAGAACTCAGCCTTTGCGGATGCGCTTAATGCAGCTTTTTCAAAAAAAACAAATAAATAACAATCTGTTTTTATTGACTATTATTTGTTTTTAAAAAGAGGAAGAATTACAACCCATTAGTTTATCTAATTCGAGCCTTAAAAATAATAATAGTTAGCACTTGCACGCGTCTCCAGGAATTGGTATAACGTTTCTGCGCTAGCAATTACTAGAAGCCCATAGGAAATGGGTCCACAGACTGGAAAACCTTTATAGGCCTCACATTGTGAGGCTTTTTTATGCGCAACAGTTAATTCCCGTACACTAAAGTGATGTAGGACTTTAAAATGCCATTATCATACAGAGCCAGCCGATTTTTATTTTTCTTTGCTTGTCACGAACTTATCGTGGCAGCCTATTATTTTCAGTTTGTTGCAGAGTTAGCCCCCTGCCCTTTGTGTATTTTTCAAAGAATTGTTTTTGTATTTATGGCACTATTTTTTTTAATGGCAGCACTACATAACCCGAGATCACGTGGAAAGTTGGTTTATGATTTTGCAGCACTAATACCAACTCTAATTGGGATCTTTATAGCTGGACGTCATGTCTGGTTACAGCATTTACCTAAAGACGAAGTACCTACCTGTGGCCCTGGCCTTAACTACCTGTTGGATACACTTCCATTTGGAGAGGCATTAGATCATATTTTAAGAGGAAGCGGTGAATGTGCAGAAGTTAGTTGGACAATGATGGGCTTTTCCATGCCTGAGCTCACTTTAGGCGTTTATACAGGTTTTGCACTGATATTGCTCTACAGCATCAAACAAAATTTTAAAACCAGAAATCCCTGGTAAATTTAAGTTTAAATTGACTTCTTGTAACTATTCAGCGAGTCACTAAATAACCTCACCTCGGGATAAGGTAGGTTATTTAGGCAACAACAATTCAAACTGCTGACCGGTTTGTGGGATTTCAGCTCTATCAGGTTGATCTGGCTCTATTTCAGCTACAGGTAACCTGATAACAAACCTTGTACCGGCTCCCGGTTGAGAATGAACTTCCATACTTCCTTTCATTTGTTCTGTAATAATAAAATAAGAAACCGACAGCCCTAACCCAGTACCAGAACCCTCAGATTTTGTGGTAAAAAAAGGTTCGAAAATTCGCCGGGAAACCTGTTCACTCATTCCCTGCCCATTATCAATAAACTCCAACACCACCTGATTTAAGTCAAAGAATAGACGTAAGCTAATACTAGGGCTTTTAATTTCTGGAACAGCTAAAGCTTGAGCTGCATTGGTTAATAAATTCAATAATACCTGTTGCAGTCGAGTCCTCCTGCCTAACACCAAAGGAATGTCACTGGCATAATCCCTGATGATGGAGATGTTTCTAAAATCATATTTTTTCTTAGCCGAAAAATCATTCTGTGCCAACCTGACGGAGGCTTCGATGATCTCTTCCATATCTAGCTTTTGTTTTTCCATACCGGCTGGACGAGAAAAACTCAACATATCTTCTACAATAATCGCTGCGCGTTTCCCCGCTTCATCAATAGTATTCAAAAAATAATCGATTTTTTGCTCCACCATATATTTATCAAACGACTTGGTAGATAGCTCTAATTTTTCTGCAATATTCTTATTTCGAGTTAAATCAAATGTCAGACGACGACGTAAATTTTGACTACTTTGTAAAATAGCACCTAAAGGGTTATTAATTTCATGAGCCATACCAGCGGCCAGTCCGCCCAGAGATAACATCTTTTCGGTTTGGAGCAACATATTCTCTAACTTTACTTTCTCAGTTACATCGTCCACTCGAACAACCACGCCTTCGCTCGCTACAGAACTTAAGGTGTATATCATTAAATCCAGAATATAATTTTTCCCCGAGATCTTCCCCTCAATTCTATCTCTATAAGGATAGTGCTTTATGGAAAGGGTATCGGATATTTTCGCAATATGGGGTCTAAATTCTGGAATAATGTCACCCAAAGATTGACCAGTGGCCTCTTCAGCAGAAATTCCGACCATCACTTCAGTTTGGTGATTCCATTGGGTAACTCTTTGTTTTTTATCGAGAGCAATAATGACCGATGGCATAGAATCAATCATAGCGTAAAGAAATTCTCGCAAATCATTAACATCTTTTTCGGCCTGCTCTCGACCATCTATTTGCCGTTTTAGTTCTCTGGCTCTTTGATGTACTCTGGTTTCCAGGCGATTTCTGGCCCTCTCTAATGATTTTCGAGAAGCTTCAAGTGCTCTTTCGGTATTACGCCATTCAGATATATCTCTTGCCACAGAGATTAATCTGGGATGCTGTAACCAATCTGCCAAACGGGTACGGATTTCAACTGGAAATGTCTCTCCTTCTCTCGTTCGAAACTCCGTTTGATAATGAATAGCCCCGCCATTAGCTAGTTGCGCCTGATATTCAGGATGTTGTTTTAAAACTTGTGACTCATCTAATGCCCAAAATGACAACGATTGTAATTCGTCACGGTTATATCCCAGCATTCTGGAAGCGGTCATATTGGCACCAATAATATGACCATCAAAATTGTGTTGAATAATTAAATCATCGTCACTATCCAGCATAGCTCTGGTATTCATTCGAACTTGTTGAAGTCGGCGGGTTGATCGCTGCATGCCTTTCCACAACACATATATTGGTACGTACACCAACCATAATGTAGGTCCAGTAGTGGTTATAAGTAGATTTTGACTCCATAACCCATAAAGCAGTAAAACCCCTCCTATAAGCCCGGGAACGGTTGATAGCAAAATAAACAGCCAGTAGTTCCCGCTACGACTTGAGAAATCACCTAATAAACTGTCTAAAGAAGCACTCATAGTTATAAACTTCGTAAATACCTTATAAATAAGTGTAAGCCTATATATAGGATATGCAATGATAAATCTGATATATACCCGTTCCACCTCAAGATGCAGGTTTCAGAGTTTAGCCTGAAATCCTGAATAAAACCTGGTATGAAGGAAATACCCAAAGCACTCGTTTCACTCGCGGGGCAGGCTCTACCCAAATTACCGGATCCATGCGGTGCAGGCTCTGACTAACCCTTTTTAATCTTAGCAAAGTTTCTGCGTCCCGCTGAAACATGCATTTCCATTTAGTTTGGGTATATAATCTATTTAACCTGTTTTAATAGTGGTTTGTGTTAGGATTGGTTATAACCAGGCTACCAGGAAATACGTATTTCCAGATAGTTTGGCTATATTAAAAATGAGATGATGATATGTTCAAACAAACAACACACACACTTGTTCGTTTTAGTGGCCATTCCAAAGCCCTTGATCGATGGTTACAACATCGACAGCTGCTTGTGGCCGGTTATCAGCATCTAATCAATAATACCAGACAACGAACCGGGCTCCCTGAACCAGCCCATACTCAGTATTGGTGTCAAGAACTAATAGACTACATTACAGCAGGACATTTTCAGATTTTTAGCCATTTGTTAGATAGCCACAATACGACTGAAATAGACAATTGTTATAAAAATATCGCTGAAACCACTCCGTTACTACTTAACCTGCAACAACGGGTAACAGAGCTGGATGAAGAACAGAACTCTCAATTTGACCCTCTTTTGTCGGCATTGGGAGAGGCTCTGTCTTATAGATTTGAACTGGAAGATAGCTTAATTGCTTCTACCATAACTAACAAAAAACAAACTACTGAGGTAGCTGATGATACGTGTATTGATTGAACGACAAATCAAGGAAGGAACCCTTGGCAGATATAAAGATATTATTACCCATGCCAAACAATTAGCCGGGCATGTTAGAGGTTATGTGTCAGGTGAAATGTTATTCGAAGCAAAAGATCCGAACAGCGTTATGGTGCTATCAATATGGCATGACGAACAAGCATGGCAGGACTGGTGTAAATCACCTATGAGAATTGAAATTAATGATGCATTAGCGGACATTTTATTAGAACCTGAGAACATTCGCATCTTCCATTAATTTTTTTAATAAGCAAAAAAAAGCGGTCTCAAGACCGCTTTTTTGTTAGCACATTTTTGTTTAAAAAGTAAGACCAGTCTATTTGTCGGCTGATTCAGCAGGTGCAGGATCTTCCTTCTTAGGTGTAGCAATCACTTCAAGTAGTTCAACATCAAATAATAAAACTGCGTTTCCTGGAATAGTTCCTGGACGACCGTTTGGACCATAAGCCAGATCTGACGGAATGGTTAATTGCCATTTTGCGCCTTCTGTCATTAACTGAAGAGCTTCTGTCCAACCCGCAATGACCTGTGTGACTCCAAAAGTTGCAGGTGCATTACGATCATAAGAACTATCAAACTTGGTACCATCAGTTAAAGTACCTGAATAATGCACTTTTACTCTGTCTGCAGCTACAGGTTTTTTTCCTGTTCCAGCAGTTAATACTTTATATTGCAATCCTGATTCAAGCGTAGTGACACCTTCTTTGGTTCCATTTTCTTTAAGATAATCAGCGCCAGAAGCCAGATTTTCTTTTGTTTTAGCAGCAGCTTTAGCTTGTTCTTCTTTTTGTTTTGCTTCCATGGCTACTTTCATGCGCTCCTGGAATGACTTCATAACTTCTTCTAATTCTGCTTTCTCCAGTTTTGGAGTGCCCTTCAACCCGTCAGCAAAAGCTTCAGCAATTATTTGAGTATCAATTTTAATGCCTGTTCCATCTAAAGTCTTTAGATTGTTAGACATACCTTCACCCATGCCTACACCAATGGCATAAGATACCTTGCTATCTTCTGTTTCAAGGCCAGCAGCTGTTTTTGACTCTAACTTAATTTCTTGTTTAGCTGCGGCTTCTTCTGTTTTTGATTCACTCTTAGGTTCGTTGCCATTTTGACAGGCTGATAACAATATTCCCGAACAAGTAAGTAGTGCTAGTTTCCAAGTTGTGACCGATTTCATTAAAATTACCCTCTATGATTTTAAATAAACGAATGATTCTACAGTTAGAAACCAACAGATGCCAGTCATGCGGTATAATTCTTCAACAATTATGGCTAATTTCGCCTGAATAATTTGACACTCGGCTTAAATCTACCATGCTTTTTAAAACTACTCACTAACATAGAGCTTATTTTTTTGAAAATGATACGTATTTATCTTATGTTATCAGCCTTATTATTACTGGTAGCCTGTTCAATTGATGAACCACTTTCTGAAGAAACCTGGTTACAATCTTCATCTGGCATTACTTCTGCGTCAATTTCTAATGATGGCCAATTTGCATTAATCTCAGGTTACGATGAACCCGCCGGTTGGTGGGATTTAACTAAAAACGCCCGATTATACAATTGGCGTCACAGCTCTGATCAACAATCGTCCCAAGACAGATCTCAGATCCAATTCACCTCAATCAGCCCGGATCTCACCAGAGCATTAACCGCAACTGATAGAGATTTGGTCATATGGGACACCCAATCAGGTAAAGCTACAGGATTTTATCAAAGCCCCACGGATATTCGAGCTATTTCCATTAGTAATCAGGGTCAATATGTATTGTTGGCACTTTCAGATGGTCGGGCAGTAACAATATCTATGAGAAATAATCGCCGAATGGAATTTCTTGGACATCAGGAAAACGTCTTAAATCAGGGAATACCTCGTAACTATATTGGCATTAATACGGGGGATATTTCTGCCAATGGCCGTTACGCTCTGACAGGTGGAGATGACCATTTTGCGATTCTTTGGGACACAAAAACTGGACAGATAGTCCATCAATGGCAACATAAAAGCCGTGTGACTACGGTCAGACTTTCTGCGGATGGTAGATTTGCCTTTAGTGCGGGAAATAAAGCAGAGGCCTATATTTGGGATATTGTAACAGGCAAACAAATCTCTCGATTACGTCTAAAACTAAGAGAGTACATCATCACTAGTGCAAGATTTTCAGCAGACAACCAATGGCTGGCCACTGGTGCTCCGGGGCGAAATCTGACCCTGTGGCAGGTATCCGATGGTGTAGCCAGATCAAAATGGAAAGTCAAAAAACGCCATAAAAATCGTGCCAGTGGTGCCGTGGTACTAGATACAGCTTTCACTAAAGACGGTAAGCACTTACTTACTGAAGCGTCTAGTGGTTATGGGCAAAAATGGTTAATTCCTGCTAAATAAAATCTGGCAAAAGATTATGATTCTCCAGGCCCTAATCATCAGTCCATAACCCAATGGAAATTCAAACTTAAATAATCCAGTCCTGGATTTGGATTGTGGGTAAAGCCATTGGAAAAATGGTTGTACCTTAGAGATAAATTCATCGCATCACTAACTCTCCACCCTGCTGCCAGATGTACTGAAAAGTTAATATTTGTTGGCATTTTAATTTTTTTAAACTCTCTCTCAGACAAATGTGCTAACCCCACACCCGCTTCATAAAAAAGTTTTCCAGCTTTGTTTTTGGGATACCAACGTATAATGGGTTTAATGTGTGAAATGGTAATATTTACATCATTATCCTGATATTCGCCTTCAAGCTGTGCTACACCAGCTTGAAACCACCATTCCCAAGTTCCAGGGTAACCTATTTCAAAATCTGTTAATTTATATGACCATGCCAGTTCTGCCTGCTCGGCGTTTGAAATAGACTTTGACTGAATTAATGTATCATCCATGCCTTTACCCAAACCAAGAATAAATTCTTGCTCTGCACAACTATAAGTCGAGTAAAAAACGATAGGAAAAAGTAAAAATGTTTGTGTGATTTTTTTTATTATTTTATTCATTGTTTCCTCTTTTTTATAAGATCATAAGCAGATTTAATTTCTTGAGTTTTTTCTTTCGCCATTTGTAACATGGTTTCGGGCAACCCTTTAGCTACCAATTTATCGGGATGATGTTGTGACATTAAACGTCTATAGGCACGTTTCACTTCCGCTTCAGAACTATTTTCTGGTAAACCTAAAACGGCATAGGCATTTTTAAGCATGGCTGACGAGGAATGATGCCCCTGTTTAAAATCCTCAAACTGCTCATGCGCTTGATAACGACTAATTAAACTGGCTAGCTCGTAATTTGTAAATCCGAAAACATTTGCAACCTGAGTCAAAATTCTGTGCTCACTGCTATCCATCGAACCATCGGCATTAGCAGCACGAATTTGAATTTCCAAAAACATTTGCAATAAATTTTTGCGATTTCTTGATTCAGATTTTAACTGTTGCAAAGTCTGCGTCAGCTGAAAACCAGCTGATTTTCCCTTTGCAAAAAGATCTCTGGCAGATTGACGCATCTGCTCATTCAGGCGCATTTCATCCATAATTCTATTCGCCAGGTTAATTTCTTTTTCTGTTACTACTCCATCGGCTTTTGCCAGATGTCCCATGACTGAGAAAGTAGAGGTGAAAAAAATCACCTGGATCTTTTGTTGCGCACTTCCCGACAAAGGTACGGCATTACCAAAATCTTGTGCCAATCCCGTATCGAACTTATGACCAATATAGAGGCCTATCAGGGCTCCAAAATACCCACCAAACAAAAAACCAAAAAAAACCCCAATGATTTTCCCCAACCAATTCACGTATTATCCTCTATTGTTCTTAAACCTAAATTCATCAGTTGACCGCTTAATAATTAGTTAACTCTATGAAGTAATAAAGTTTTTCAAGTGCGCCGCAGTTCACCTGTTCGGGTGAACTGCGCTACAGCATAAATTGCACGTCTGGGAGCACACTTTAAGCTGCCCAACTGATGATTTTAGGTTAAAATTCTCTATTTGAAATTTTATTAGCCAAATCTTGATCCAGTTGCTTTAGCCTTTCAATGGTACCCACATCCTGCCAATAACCCCGATAATGTTCAGCAGTGATCTGTGCAGTCTCAGCGCCTTTTCTCAATAAGGGTACAATAGAAGCCGGGCCCGCTGCTATTGTTTCAAAAAAACTGGCAGAATACACTGCAATTCCAGCAAAGGTTAGCATTGATTCAGCTGAATTGATCAAATAATTGCCATTTATTGCAAAATCTCCCTGTAAGTTATGTTCAGGATTATCCACTAATACCAGATGCGGTTTATTCCATGTTCTATTATTGAGGGTTTTTAAAGGAAAATCAGTCCAGATATCGCCATTAATCACTAAAAAAGGTTCCGTTCCTAACAGTTCTAATGCTTGCCTGATACCTCCTGCCGTTTCTAGTGCAGTTGTTTCTTTAGAATATTGGATCTGAGCCCCCCACTTGGCTCCATCTCCCAGATAGTGACAGATTTTCTCCGCCAACCAACAAACATTAATCACAATCTCAGTAAAACCTGCTTTAACCAGAGTTTCTATATGCCAGACAATTAACGGTTTTCCTG
>JBFFIY010000157.1:0-11193 GCA_041556195.1 Enterobacterales bacterium | reverse complement strand
CTTCCAAATTGAACATCGGCTTCTGGAAATTGCTTGTATTTTTCTCTCAGTATTTGTGAAACACGCTGTTCCATATCTCTGTCAGAACGATCTTTAATAACGACATTAATCTGCCCCAGATTTTCATCTTTATTTTTTAATGATAATCCACCCGTGACATTTCTACTGCCAATGGAAATATAAACAGCATCAACATCGTTAAGAGAAAGCGCCATCTGTTCCATTTCAACCATTACCCTGGTGGTGGTTGGCAGTGCTGTACCTTCTGGTAAACTTACATCAAAATAAAATTCTCCCTCATTCAATTGCGGTATCAACACAGAGGGAATAGATGAAGCAAGTTGAACAACAACAAACAACAATAAAAACGCAGCTGTAACAGTCAACCATCTAAATCTTAAAACAACTCGTAACAGTGATCGATAGAAGCCAGTGAAACTATTAAAGCTGAAGTTAGAATTTGATTTAACGGATGTTTCAGAGCCAGCTTTTTTAGTAGCTACTTTTTTAGTAACGACTAGTCCATCATTTGATTTTTGTTTACCTAAAGATGCCAACATTGGAATTAGAGTGAAAGCAACAACCAGCGAAGCCAATAAAGAAAAAGTAATGGTCAATGCCTGATCTCGAAATAATTGACCTGCAATGCCTTCTACAAAAACAATGGGTATAAATACCGCTATAGTTGTTAACACTGAAGCTGTCACGGCTCCACCCACTTCAGATGTTCCTGAAATTGCAGATTCTCGAACCGGCAAGCCTTCCTCACGCTTACGATGAATTGATTCGAGTACAACAATAGCAGAATCAACCAACATGCCGACTCCTAGCGTTAATCCCCCCAGAGACATGATGTTTAAAGAAACATCCGCGCGATACATGAAAATAAAGGTAGCTACAACAGACAGTGGTATTGCAGTAGTAATAATGCCGGTTAATCTAAAATCTCTTAGAAAAACCCATAACACCATAATTGCCAACATACCGCCTATCAATAGAGATTGTTTCACTTCTTGAATAGACTGCTCAATAAAACGAGATTGATCCGATTGAACATTGAGCTTTAAATCCTGTCCCAGGGTTCTTTCCAATTTTTGTATCGTTGCACGCACTGCATGAGCCACATCAACCGTATTAGAATCACCAGCTTTATACAGAGCGAGCATGATACCTTCTTTACCATTAAAACGTACGATTTCTTCTCGGTCTTTATGTCCCCAAACCACCGTAGCAACATCTCCCAGTTTGACCGAAGGCAAACCAACTGGGGTAATACGCAAATTGCGCATTTCATTCAGATCATCATATTCATTAAGTGTTCTAACCAATAGCTGGGTTTGTAGGTTTTTAAGAGAACCACCAGGGCGGTTAATATTTGATTCTCCTAATAAGTTACTGAGCTGTTCCGGGCTAATTCCCATAGCTGCAACCTTTCCCTGATTAAGATTAATTTGAATTTCTTCTTCTTCGCCACCTTGCACTTTTGCGGAAGCCACACCTTCAATTCGTTCCAGGCTTTCTTTAATTTTTTTATCTGCCAATAGCCTTAATTGTGTGAGAGATGAACTTCCGCTAAGGCTCAGCTTCATGATCGGATCCTGCGCAGGATCGTAACGTAAAACAATTGGAGTTTCTGCCTCAAGAGGTAGTTCAAGTCGATCCAGTTTTTCACGGATGTCCATTGCCAAACTTGTCATATCAGCATCCCATCCAAATTCGAGCGTTACCTCTGATATTCCAGAACGAGATATTGAATGGATTTGTTTTAAACCTTTAAGAACACCAACAACCTCTTCTACAGGACGAGTTATGAGCTGTTCAATTTCTGCAGGTGCAGCATTGGCATATTCTGTTTGAACTGTCAGTGAAGGATAGCTAAGAGAAGGGAGTAAATTAACTGGTAATCTGGAAGCTCCAACCAATCCAAATGCAATAACTGCCAGAGAAACCATAAAGATGGTGACTTTACGATGTACTGAAAACTCAACCAATTGCTGGATCATGAACCTACTTTCTTATTTTTTTCTTTATCAGGACTATTTTTTTTCATTCCTTTTTTTCGGATTTTTTGTTCCAATGATTTCTCAGAATCTTTATGATTTGCCAATTTTTTTTGTTTAGATGATTCGTCTTTTGAATAGAGTGTTACTAAAGAGCCTTCATTTAAATTTCTTTGACCTTTAATAATAATTTTATCCTTATTGCTGATCCCGGATCTAATTTCAGTCATGGTATCAATCACAAATCCGGTTTGTACATTTTTACGAATAGCTTTTCCATCTTCTTCTACATACAAATAATATTGATCTCTTTCTTCAATGATTGACACACTGGGAACTAATAAAGCATTTTGGCGTTGTTCAGTAACAATCCTAACTTCCGCAAAATCCCCAGGCCTGACTCTAACAGGGTAATCTGCTATTTCTATGGTAACCTTGATAGTGCCTGTTGCTGGATCAACAATTGGACTAATAAGATCAACAGCTGCTGAAAGTGGCGAAGTAAAACCGTCCAGGGTTAAATCAACAGGATCACCTTTTGCGACAATACCTATACGATTTGCAGGGATATAAATCTTGGCAAGAAGCGGACGAATTGACATCATTCTGAATAATAAATCTCCCTGACCAACATGCGCCCCCAGATCAACATCTCGCCACACAACACGTCCATCAAAGGGTGCCACTATACGAGTGTGAGACAAAGCTAATTCAGCCAACTCTAATTCAGTGGTGGCGAGATGAAAGGCTATTTCTGATGCTTCCCAATCATTGGCTGGTGCCAGCCCGGATTTTTTCATCTTGCTAAGACGTTGATATTCACGATTAGCATTTGCCAATTGTTGACGTGCTTGTTTCAGGTGTAAACGTTGATCATCATTCTCAAGCAGTAATAACAATTCTCCTGATTTAACATCATCCCCTTCCTCATGCAAAATCTCTCTAACCACACCAGAGGTTCTGGCATTAATTCTTGCATCACTACTTGGAGATAAGGTGGTGGTGGTGACATAATGAGAAGTAGCTGTATCTAGTTGAGCATTAATCACCTCAACAGGAACTGCTTTCTGGATGGGTTTTCCTTGTTTTTGTTGCCAATTCGCATTTTTGTTAGAAGAACCCGGCTCATTACTATCTTCACAAGCCACCAGGAAGAAAAGGGGCAGGAAAATAGATAATAGCCCCAAACCCAGTGAGCTTTTGACTGGCTTGAAAAATTGACAGGATATATCTTTCTTCATAAACAATGACATCGCTAATTAAACAGGAAAGACAATTGAATAATTTTCAATACTATCATAACGTTGGCATATCACGTTATGATATTTACAATTATTTACACAAGTATGACTGCATTTTAAAGCATAGTTCTTCATTAAGATCTAGCTTGCCATAAATCAAACAATCAGCTATACCTGCTCTTAACAGGCATAGAATAATTCAAACAGTTGCAATACATGCTTTCAACTGGTAAAAAATATTTATTTTTCAATAGGATAACAAAGAAAACTCGCAGTACATTTGACCGTTATTTCTTCAAGTTATCATTTTATGCAAAATGCGTTACTTACTCACAGGTTCTGGTTATTATTGCTGATAAAAAATAAATTCTTAGATTAATTTAGGTTCAACAACAGCTCATCCAACTAAATTGAGACACAACACTGATGAACGAAAATAAATCACAAAACGAAACTATGACACAAAATAAAACCGAGACAATCAGCAGTCACAAATCAAATTCTGAAAAATTTAAAACGATGTTTGTCTTTCAGTTCAAGCTTTTTTTAGATGCCTTAAGAGATCTGGTATTAAGCCCTCTTTCTATCACTGCTGCACTAGTTGACATTGCAATTAAACGTGATGAAAAAAATAGCTACTTCGAACTACTAATGGCATTGGGACGGCGAAGTGATCAGATGATAAATTTATTTGGGGAAGAAAAAGAATCGGATCCACATAAATTAGATGATTTACGAAATCAAATTCAAGGTGTGTTCAATAAAGCTAATACCAGTGGGAAACTTTCAGATAAAGATCGAGATTCCTTAGAAAAATCTCTCAATAAAATGTCTAATCATAAAGACGATGATTAATCTGGCATTACTCAAAACCATTTGCAGACTTTCAGAAAAGTGTTTTAGTTGCCTTAAATGGTTATCTTAAAATATTCATCTTAAAACAAATTTAAAATCTTTTTTTCTGAAAGTTTTAACAACAAGATAAATTCCGCTCAATGCAATAGTCAAAGCCAGTGCTGCCGCCAGGATCAATAACCAGTGATTAAAATCAGTGCGGTTTTTATAATCCATTATATGTAACATCCACACAAAATCGAATATACGCCACATGCTATTTCTCACAGACATAAGTTGCCCATTATCCTGTGCGATGTAAAAAGTAGATGACTCACTATCATCAAACTGTACTCGCCATGCTGGTAAACGTTTTCTATATTCGGTGGAATTCTTGTTGATAAGTGAAATATTTAAAATAGGGGCTTCACCAGAGTAGAAAATATTTGCCACCTCGGTGGCTTGTTTTTTCTCTAATGGTTTTATCGGTAGGCCTGTTACTGCATTGTGAAAATATAAATTGTTCTCAGTGTCTGTCAGGTGATATTCGGGGCCGGAAAAACCGTCAATAATTACGGTTTTTACAATTCCAACATTTAATTTCTGAACTATTTCAACAACAGGATACAGTTCATAAAAATTAACAGGTTTCTTATTTACCGTCTTTACTAAATGATCACCATGTACCTGTTCTAAGGGAAATGCACTCATTACCAGACCACCAAACACCCAAAATAGGAGTTGGATCCCGACAATTAAACCTATCCATTTATGAATTTTTCGCATAACTAAGGGTAGACGCATATTAAACCTGTAAATTGTTGATTTTAAAATTAGCCGATATCCTAGCTGTTATTGTAGGAATAATAAACCAGTATTTTAAAATACATTTTAAATGAGTCATTTGTTATCTCAGGCAATGTATTCACCTAATCAAAAAGTTAAAATCTTGTCAGATTCAGCTATAATTTCGTATAGATCCGACATAGAAGACGCTGGATACATTTCAAAATCATCTGATAACCGGATCCGAATACATACACTACAAAAGTGAATTATCCCACCTGCATCGCTAAACTTTCTCATCTCATTAACCACCTGAAACTCATCGGTATCCAGCATTTCGCTTTCAACCCCCTTCCCCAGAAGAAAGACTTTCACATGATCTTGTTGAGCCAGTGAAAATACGCCAACACGAAAAGCATTCCACACCGTCTCTGGATCATTACTATAAATGACAATACCTAATTTCATTCCTATCCCCTTTGCTTCAATTAACGGTTAATTTCTATAACTAGTATATGACTTTTCAACGTTATAACACTATTACGTTGTATTATTCCAGTGCATAAAACAAGTTAAACTCTAGATCTATTTACAATTATCTATATAACCTGAGCTCGGGAAAAGAACAGCCACCCAACACAACTATTTTATCGGTTCTCAGCGTTGAACTAGCCACCAATAGCACGCTATTGCTACGCTAGCCCGCCTCGCCTAAAGCGCCTACTTTTGGTGATAACCACTAAAATAATTGCACTGGACAGATTTTAACTCCGTGATAATATCCTGTTACCTATAAAGTATTTATAAGTGACTAATATTTAATAGTATTTTGACTATACTTATCCCGAGTTCAGGTTATATAAGCTCATGAAGCATTTTCTCATCAAACCAAAAAATAAATACAGCTTCCCTCTATGAATTCATTCCTTATAACGTTAAAATCATCTTACTGATAGAAGAGGTGCGTCATACAGATAATCAGAATGAGGATGCCGAAATCCCATGAATTCTGATAACGGGTTTGTCGCCGAAGTAATAACCATCGTGCAGGTTATTACTGGCTAATAGGGCTGAATCCCTATGGTTGTCACATCAAATGATGTGGAGCGCTTCTGATGCTTACCTGTACATATCTCTGGTCTGTCTTCTATCAAAACTTTAAATCTGGGATCCATAATAGGATTAGTTTGGTAGAAAAAATGACTATTCGTGTTTTAAAATTTGGTGGAACTTCGGTTGCTAACTCATCTGCTATCAGTCGTGTAGTAGACATTGTTGCAAATTCAACTCATTGCTCTGTGATTGTGGTATCTGCTTGCTCGCAGATCACCAATAAATTAGTTTTAATCATCCAATACCTGGAAAAAGGTGACAGCCAATATAAAGAACTGATTAAAACCATAAAATCCCATCATCTGGGAATTGTTAATGAACTATACCTGTCAGATGAAGTTCAACAATTCGTTGAATCCAGTATTTTTCGTCTTGAAACCGTATGTGATGCGCTATTTATCATTAAAGAAATTTCAGATAAATTTAAGGATGAGATCCTATCCTTAGGAGAGCAATTATCATCAAAAATAGTCACAAATGCTCTTTCTAATCAAATGTGCAATGTATTTCATGTTGAGGCCAACAGATTAATTGTCACAGAGCAGGAATATAACCAAAACAAAGTCAATCTTAAAAATACACAGATCAATATAGATCAAAACCTGAAGCCATTGCTAAAAAAGCAGAATAAAGTTGTCATGGCTGGATTTATTGCGGCTAATAATAAAAAACAAATAACAACCCTGGGTCGAGGTGGCTCTGATTATTCAGCAGCACTGATCGCAAGTTGCATTCAAGCAGATGCTATTGAAATCTGGACCGATGTTGATGGGATCCTGACAGCTGATCCCACTAAAGTTTCTGATCCAAAGTTAGTATCCTCTCTTTCTTTTCAGGAAGCCGCTGAACTTGCTTACTTTGGTGCAAAAGTGTTACATCCAAAAACGCTAGGACCCGCCAAGCGTAAAAATATTCCGGTTATTGTAAAAAATACTTTTGCCCCTATCAATCAGGGAAGCACCATTGACAAATCTGAACTTGAAAATCAGGTTATCAAATCAATAGCCTCCAGAAAAAATATTACTGTGATCAGCATTCAGTCAAATCACATGTTTGGTGCATTTGGATTTTTAAAACGTGTATTTGAAGTATTTGATAAATATCAATGCTCTGTTGATGTGGTTACAACATCCGAAGTTAGTCTGTCTATTACTATCGATGATGTTTCCAGATTGGAAATGATGACGAATGAACTAAGTGCATTTTCTACAATTGAAATCAAAAAAAACCAGGCAATTATTGCAATTGTTGGTGAAGGTTTAAAACAGACATCAGGTGTTGCGGCTCAATTTTTCACTGCTATAAAAGATATTAATGTTTCCATGATTAGTCTGGGTGCTTCAGAAGTCAATCTAACTATAGTGGTTGATGATGAGCATGAAAAAGCAGTTGTTCAAAAACTTCACCAGCATTTTTTTAGTTAAATTGACGATAAATCAGGTATTAAATTAAGTGAGCATAAAATGAATAATTTAACAGATGTAAATATTAAGGCCTTAGCAAAAGAATTTGGTACTCCCTTATATGTCTATGATCAAAATAAAATTGAAGATAACTATCAGCGCCTTCTTAATAGCTTCAGAAAATATTATGCAAACACACATATCCATTATGCCGTTAAAGCCAATTCCAATCTTGAAGTGCTAAAAATTTTTCAAAAAATTGGTGCTAACGTAGATTGTTCATCTCCCGTTGAAGTGTTGCTTGCTAAAGAGGCCGGGATAGATGATATTCTTTACACGGGTAATTATGAAAGTATGGGAGACTTCGAAGTTGCACTGGCCAACAATGCCAGAATCAACCTTGATGACATCACCTCGCTACAAAGATTATTAAATGTCGCCACTCCAAAAACCATCTCTTTCCGTATTAATCCAGGTATTGGTCGAGGGGGTTTTGAAGGTATTGTTACGGCGGGTTCTGATGCAAAATTTGGAGTGCCTTATGAAAAAGCCCTTGATGCCTATCAAGCAGCAAAAAATGCCGGCATAAAAAAATTTGGCATTCACATGATGACAGGCTCTAACAATCTTGAACCCTACCATTTTTATGAAAGCCTGGATAAATTAATGAACATTGCCGGAAAAACTTTTGGAAAATTAGCTATAAAACCAGAGTACATTGATATGGGTGGTGGATTTGGCATACCTTACAGCCCGGAAGAAGCCGAACTGGACATTGACTCTACTGCCAAATTAATTTGCGAAGTATTCACAGAAAAGTGTAAAGACTTTGACTGGGGAGAGCCACAATTAATACTCGAACCTGGACGTTACCTTGTAGGTAATGCCGGATACCTCATAACAAAGGTGACAGGAACAAAATCCAGTTATAAAAACTTTGTTGGAGTCAATGCGGGAATGCAAACGTTGCTAAGACCAGCACTTTATGGAGCTGAACATCATATGCAAAGTTCAGATAAAAAAGAATCCACTGAAACGGTTAATATTTGCGGTCAAATTTGTGAAAACTCCGATATCTTCGCACAACACATACATTTAGCGCATTTAAAAACTGATGATCTGTTAATTATCAATGATGTGGGTGCTTATGGTTACGCCATGTCATCAAATTACAATAATCGCCCCAAAGCGGCTGAAGTCATGCTAACTAACGGCCAACCCAGACTCATTAGAAAAAGAGAAACTTACGAAGACATGAAAAGATTGCTCATTAAATAAACAATTGTTAATGTCTATACCCTTGTTCTATCTAACACTAACTAGTGCTTGAACGAAAAGCCCTAATCATCTGAATTTAAACGAATAAATAGAATATATCGTGACAAAGTTTTAATATCAAAGGCCTAAAAATGCTATAATTAAGCTTGATTTAGGCTCAATTCATTAAAACTTCGACGGAAAAATACGATGCGTACAGTGAATAACAAACAACTTCAGTTAGGTGAAATTGAGATTTCAAACATCAAAACAAACCCACGCTCTCGTGATGATATTCCTCATATATTGCGGGGACTGCAATATCTTTATACAAACCAAGCGTTACGTGATGAAATATTCAAAATATTAGAGAAACTCACCCCTTCAACCATTAACCCTCTTATTGGTCGTCCAAGGATGATGGGTTGGAAGATTTTAGTGATGGGTTCATTACGTCTAAATTTAAATTGTGATTATGATCGCCTTCAAGAATTAGTCAATAATCATCGTATTATTCGTCAAATGTTAGGTCACGGTGTTTGTGATGACGAAAAATAATATAGCTTGCAAACCCTTAAGGACAATGTTCATTTATTCACCCCTGAAATTCTAGATGAGATAAATCAGGTTATCGTCAATGCAGGCATGAAGCTCAAAAAAAAAGACATCCGAATGGGACGTTGCGATTCTTTTTTGGTTGAAACAAATGTTCACTATCCCACAGACATTAACTTGTTATTTGATGCGATGAGAAAAATAATTACCTTAACAGTCAGGTATGCAGAAAAAGAAAGTTTAAATGGATGGAGGCAGTATCAATTTAATATTCGACAAATAAAAAGAGCCTACAGAGCCGCTCAGCAAACCAAACGTTCTACCTCAAAAGATGAAGAGAAAATACAAAAACGCTTTGAGTTAATTTATGACGCTCATCGACATTATATTCAACTATCTCAGAGTTCATTCAAAAACTCAACGGACTTTATCGACCAAAGTCTCCAGCATCAATATGGTTAGCGTCATATTAGTACTAGAAATAAAGGCTTATATCGAACATACTCAGCGACAAATAACTCAAATAGAAAAAAGAGTTATTGAAGATAAAGTTATCCCTCATGAAGAAAAAGTTTTTTCACTTTTTCAGCCTCATACACAATGAATTAACAAAGGCAAAGCAGGTGTACCCGTTGAATTAGGATTGAAGGTTTGTATTGTTGAATCATCAAACGGATATATTTTACACCACAAAGTTATGCAACAAGAAACAGATTGTCAGATTGCCATTGAATTAATTAAAGATACACAGAGCCGTTATCCAACTTTTAATGGTTGTAGTTTTGACAAAGGATTTCACTCACCGGGAAATCAAAAAGAGCTCAATGAAATCCTGGAAAAAGTTGTTCTTCCCAAAAAAGGACGATGTAACAAAATCGAAAAAGAAAGGGAAAGTAGCCAAGAATTTATCACCATCAAACATCAACACTCTGCCGTAGAGTCAGGGATCAATGCATTAGAAGTTCATGGTTTAGACCAATGTCCAGATCATGGCCTAAAAGGATTTAATCGCTATGTTGGACTTGCCATTGTTGCTAGGAACATATAAAAGCTGGGTAGTGAAATCATCAAGCAAACTCGTGCACTTGAAAAACACAAACGAGATAGAGATAAACTTGCAGCTTAGATAAAAAGCACCTTTGATTTAAGTTTCTTGGTCAAGTTGCGTCTGAATTTTGATGAAAAAGAGAAAAGCCAACGAAAACCAGTAAATTCAGAGCGATTGATCAATAAAAAAAGCGCACAGCATTAACCGCGCTTTTTATGAGGATATATTTTTTTGATTTATTAGGCTTTCGTTCAGGCACTAGCCAGGGCAATGATAAAGTGATCTAGCTGCCGATATTCCGCGCAAACACCTAACTTTCATTTGTTTGGATTTTGTCCTTATCTTTTCAATGGTTCCTATAGCACGATAGTAATTTTGCCCCATATTTTCTATTTGTTTTAGAAAATTATCTTGCTGTAAGTTCAAACGATCCAGAACGGGAACGATTTGCAGAGGAATGGAGGCTTTATCTGGGTAAACAATGGACTGGCCAACCCATTCAACCAATTGGATGTATTCATTGAGTTTCATAGAAAGTTGCCTGGATGGCAATTCTCCAGATACCGGTTTGATGTTTTCTTGTAGCAATTTGGTTTGTTCGGGTTTCGTCTCTTCTAAGCTCAGGGTTTCCTCAAGTCTCATTTTGATTGAAGTATTTTGTGATTTTTCCAGTTTATCGGTTATTTTTGCTCTAACCGGATTCAAGTCAACATAAGCCATACAAGCAAATATAGCTCCTTCATCAAGCAAAGCTTGTGATTTATAGCGATCTTCCCAAAATCGACCGCTGCAGAACTCCTCTTGATTACAACGTTTTGCTAAAGGTTCATTGAGTCGCCGCATGTACCAGGATAAATCTCCAAGTCTTTTTCGATAAAGCTTTAACCTCTCTGGAGAACCCATCAATGCTAGCTTTCTTATCTGTCTTAATTCTGCATTTTGAGGAAGGTCAAGCT
>JBFFIY010000156.1:0-11328 GCA_041556195.1 Enterobacterales bacterium | reverse complement strand
GTAAATCTTGGTGAACAGCTTTAGCTGGCCCGTAGGGTGAAAAACAGGGATGTTTTGAGTAGTTGCGAGTTGCGAGTTGCGAGTTGCGAGTTGCGAGTTGCGAGTTGCGAGTTGCGAGAATACTCCATTTAATTTAAAGAGTTATCAATTTCTTTCTCGTATCTCGTATCTCGTATCTCGTATCTCGTATCTCGTATCTCGTATCTCGTATCTCGTATCTCGTATCTCGAAACTAGTTACTACTAGCAATACCCACGACACGCATCACTTCTTGTAAAGTAGTGTGACCATTTCTCACTTTTTCAATACCCGCTAAAGCCAATGGTTTCATTCCTTCTGCAATGGCTTTATCCCGAATATATTCTAAGGGTTTATTTTCAGAAACTAAAAGTGACAGGGCTTTGGAGAAAGGCATCATCTCGTAAATACCTTCACGCCCCAGAAATCCGGTTTTCCGACATACATTGCAACCAACAGGTCCGTAGGTCTGTTCTGGTTTGTCAACTGACAGGTTTTCAGACATCAATTTCCAATCTGCATCATCAATAGTTGCAGGTTGTTTGCAATGCGGACATAAGGTTCTGAGCAGACGTTGAGCAACCACGCCCAACAAAGTAGCATTGAGCAAAAATGGTGGAACACCTAATTCAATTAATCTGGAGATTGCCGTAGGTGCATCATTGGTATGTAGGGTAGATAAGACGAGATGACCAGTCAAAGCCGCTTGCACGGCCATGTCAGCAGTTTCTTTATCCCTGATTTCGCCAATCATTATGATATCAGGATCTTGTCTTAATAAAGCTCTGATCCCTGATGCAAACTCAACACCTGTTTCATGTTGAACCTGAACCTGATTAAAAGATGGCTCTACCATTTCTATTGGATCTTCAACGGTACAAACATTCACTTCTGAATTTGCCAGGGTTTTTAAAGTTGTATATAGGGTGGTCGTTTTTCCTGATCCAGTAGGTCCTGTCACCAAAACAATACCATTGGGTTTACGCACAAGTTGATGCCAGGTATGTTCATCATCACCCGTTAAACCTAATTCAGAAAAACTCTTTAAAACGACTTCAGGATCAAATATCCTGCCCACCAGTTTTTCACCAAAAGCAGTAGGTAATGTAGAGAGTCTTAATTCAACTTCTTTACCATCTTGAAGTTTGGTTTTAATACGCCCATCCAGAGGTTTGCGTTTTTCTGCTATATCCATTCGGCCTAAGATTTTAAATCTGGCAATAATGGCTGAAGTGATGGCGGCTGAAAACTCATGCACCGAATGCAATAACCCATCGATGCGAAATCGAATATTACCCACATCACGTCTTGGTTCAATGTGAATATCACTGGCTCTTTGATCAAATGCATATTGAAGTAACCAATCAACAATTCTAACAACATGTTGATCATTGGCATCAACTTCCCCACTACCTCCTAGCTCTACAAGCTGCTCAAAATTATTCACATCAGAACGTTTAACATGCTCTACATCAGCACCTTTTACGGAATGGCTTAAACGATAGAATTCTTTTTGATAACGACGTATTTCTTCAGGACTTGCCAGGACAACACGAATAGGTTTGTTAATGACTTGCTCCAGACTGGCTCGCCATGATTCTTCATTAGGCCAACTAACGGCTATAACAATACCAAATTTATTGACTTCAATGGCAAGTATCCCATTCCTTTGTGCAAAAGCTAAAGACATGATCTGAGTCACTTTTTCAACATCAATTTTTAATGGGTCAATTTCAACAACGTCCAGTTGAGCTTCTTCACCAAGCCAATGCATCATGAAGGATTGATCTATAATTTTTCCAGTGTTCTTATGAGGAAGTTGGCATTTGGCAATGATTTCATGTGGTGGTAATTTTATAGCTTCCCATTTTCTGGATTTTAGCAATGCCACCTTAACTTCAGAGGTATCAACAATTCCCTGAGCACATAATTTTTCGAGCACTTTTTTAGCACTTTTGGGAACATTAACTTTTTTTGATTTTGTAGTTGTCATTTGAATACCTAAGTTATCTCTCAGACTCTCTTTATCTTACAGACTTTCTCTATCGATATTCAAAATTTCACAGGCATTTAAAGTAGTTTGAACTGCTATTTGTGATGGAGATTCCGAGCGTAATTCACATAAGACACGATAATTATCCAATAGGTGTATTGGGGTGTTTCTTTCAGAGTGGCAAGTACTGGGTCTCATATCTGGAGCATCGGTTTCAAGAACAATACTACCTAAGGGTAAATCTGATGCCAATGTTCGTAATTTAGCTGCTCTCTTGAAGGTCATAGCTCCGCCAAAACCCAACATAAACCCCCGGTCGATATATTTTTTAGCCTGATCTATGCTTCCATTAAATGAGTGAACAATACCACGTTGAGAAAAAGAGTTAATGCGTAAATGCTTAAGGACTTCTTCATGAGCCTTACGAACATGCAAAATGACAGGTAATTGTGCATTATTGGCAATATGTAACTGAGAGCGGAAAAAATGTATTTGTTTATTTCTGTCCAGCCCTTCAAGATAAAAATCCAGGCCAATTTCTCCAATAGCAGAAATAGGAGGCGTGTCTGCCGCCAACTCCAGACTGTGTAGATCTGCTTCAGTATGTTCCTCAACAAAAATAGGATGCAAACCCAAAGCAGTATAAGTTCCTTCATGCAAAGCGGTAAGTTGCCTTATCAAACGCCAGGATGCTTTGGTTGTACCTGGAACTAAAATCCCTTTGACACCCACTCGATTTGCCAACAGCAACAAATCATCTCTATCTTTATCAAATTTTGAAGAGTTAAGATGACAATGGGTATCAAATAGTTGATATTTCATTCATAACTCCTTTTTGTAGTGAATATATTTTTATCCTCGGAATAAAAATTACAATATCCACAATTTTGTTTTATCTTTATTAATTCACAAAGTCTTGTCAATTAATCGGTTCTTGTCAAATGATGGTTCGGATAAGAAAGCTGTCATTTCCAATTTCTGAAATTGCTCTTCCCCTGGCCATTACTTGTTAATGTTCTCTTGTTTCCTTAAACTCAATATCTGGCCATCTTTCTATCATAAGATTCAGGTTTACCATGGTTGGAGCCAGATAAGAGAGGAAATTTCCTCCATCCAGAGATAAATTTAATGAGGCTTTTTTTCTAAACTCATTTAATATCTTCTCATCCTTACTATAGACCCATCTGGCAGTATTGACGTTTACCGGTTCATAAATACAATCCACCAGATATTCTGTTTTTAAACGCTGGGCAACAACATCAAATTGTAATACACCTACAGCACCCACTATCAAATCATTGTTATTCAGGGGCCTGAAGACCTGAGTCGCACCCTCTTCTGACAACTCTATCAATCCCTTTCGCAGTTGTTTAGCTTTAAGAGGATCTTTTAGCCTTACCCTTCTAAACAATTCAGGTGCAAAATGAGGAATGCCAGAAAATTTCAAATCTTCTCCCTGAGTAAAGGTATCTCCAATCTGAATAGTGCCGTGATTGTGTAGTCCTATAATATCTCCAGCCCATGCTTCATCTAATTGAGTTCGCTCACCTGCTAAAAAGGTCAATGCATTATTGATCTGAACGGTCTTACCAATTCTTACATGTCGCATTTTCATGCCTTTTTGGTAATGGCCTGAACATATTCTTAAAAAGGCCACACGATCTCTGTGCTGAGGATCCATATTAGCCTGGATCTTAAACACAAACCCTGAAAATTTATTATCTTCTGACTCAATAAAACGCTCTGAAGCCTCTCGTCCCTGGGGTTTGGGTGCCCAGTTGACCAGACCATCCAAAAACATATCAATACCAAAATTCCCTAAAGCCGTACCAAAAAACACAGGAGTCAACCGTCCAGCCAGAAACTGTTCCAAATCAAACGAATGGCTGGCACCTTGCACCAATTCCATTTCCTCTCGAAAATCTTCTGCCAAATCCCCTATAGCTTTATCAAGCTCAGGGTTATTCAGACCCTCAATTATTTCTGATTGTTGAATACAATGCCCCAGACCACTTTGATAAAGATAAACTTTATCCGTCAAGAGGTTATATACCCCTTTAAATTGCTTTCCCATGCCAATTGGCCAGGTTATAGGAGCACAGGCGATATCTAACACATCTTCGACTTCGTCCAATAATTCTATCGGATCTCTAATATCCCGATCCATTTTGTTCATGAAAGTTAATATGGGAGTGTCCCTCATTCGACAAACTTCCATTAGCTTAATCGTTCTCTTTTCCACCCCTTTTGCACAATCAATAACCATTAACGCGGAATCAACAGCGGTCAATGTTCTGTATGTATCTTCTGAAAAGTCTTCGTGGCCGGGGGTATCGAGTAGATTAACCGTACAGTCTTTATAAGGAAATTGCATCACTGAAGTCGTGATAGAAATTCCACGTTGCTTTTCCATTTCCATCCAATCTGATGTGGCATGCCGATCAGATTTTCGAGATTTAACCGTTCCAGCAATCTGAATGGCATTACCAAACAATAACAGTTTTTCGGTTATAGTAGTTTTACCCGCATCTGGGTGAGAGATGATGGCGAAAGTTCGACGTTTAGCAATTTCTTCTTGAATACGAGACATAGTTATCTTTTAGTGTTTGGCACAAAATGTATTTTGAACAGAGCAGATATATATACTCCTAATCATTCATTATGCCTGATTATGGGTATACACCCACGGCTCGAAAGCGGGGATTATAACTTTTATCAAGATCCCTGCATACTGAGAAAGTAATATTTTGAGTTGGTCTTGACAGAAAAGGCCGTGTGCATGTGCCAGGATAGAGTGCTGTGATAGCATCTTATCTGAGGAAAAGTACTATTCATGCAACAAATGTTTACTCTAACAACAAAGATAGAAGATGAGCATCTTCACGGCCTTGAACGGATGGATAATACCCTTTCCTTTTGCCTGTTTCTCTAAACCCCTGTTTCCGATAAAGCTTACGTGCTGCTTTATTGGAACTACGCACTTCAAGATAAATCACTGAGCACCCTTTATCTGAAGCCATTTCAATAGAGCCTTGCAACAACAACTTCCCCCAACCTTTACCCTGATCTATTGGCCGGATACAAATATTCAGTATGCTGAATTCGTCGAGAATTTGTTGCGCTATCAAGTAGCCAATAATGTCCTGATCATCATCAGAGGAACTAATTAACCAACAACGATTATGCTTAAATGAGAGCGAATCTTTAAAATTCTGCAAAGTCCAACCATTTGCAGTAGCTTGTCGTTCAATTTTAAGTAGTGTCTCAAGATCTTCTAATTGAATTTTTCTTGGAAACAATCCAACTCTTTGGAATAAATCAGAATTCACTCATAAACGCCTGCGTTTATAGCTGCCAACAGATCCGACCAAAATTGTTTTTTAGCTGATGCCGTATCCAGATCCTTAGAGCTGAGATAAAGCTGTGAGAACCTGGGTGGCAATTCAACCGTTTTGGAACTTTGTGAAAAAATGATGAAGATCTTAACAGTATCCAGAATATCAAACTGTGCTGGTTCAAATTTTCCAGAACCGTTAAAAACACACCAACCAGCCTCTTTAACATTTAGAGAACGGTTAACATCTTCAATAAAACTACTTTTAGGTAGCTCAACTTCTGATGCGCCAGGTTCTGAAGGTGATTGTTCTGAAGGTGCCTGTTCTAAAGATAACAATTCTGAAGATACGAGCCAACAAACAAAAGGTGTATCATTGCCCGTCTGAACCATTTTCCAGGGAATTTCTTTGTAACCAGTTGCTAATTCTGGTGTTTTCGCAAGAATGGCTGTTGGTGCCTGGGCAGGTTCAACCACCTGCTCAGAATCGTTATCCCGTGAGAGCCACAATGGTATATCCAGGCGTTGCAAGTTTTGAAATTGCGCTTGATTTAACAAATTTTATATCTCAAATGTCTTTTCAGCTATATTTTCGTATTATATATATACCCAGGCCATCTATCCAGGCTATATGAGTTATTCATTATCAGGAATAACGATATTTTGACTTTTGTTCTAAATAGAATAGTCAGAGATTGAATAGCTGATCAACTTTACTCCATGCCAATCTCTTGATTAATTTGTTCTAATATAAACAAAGATTTTTCAAAATCAAATTGATCCAGAGCGCTTCGTAATGCCTCTTTGTGATAATCCATTTTGAATTTATCAAGTACCGGTAATAGCTCAAAAAAAATAATTCTCGGCTTCAACATCGCCTTGCTCCAAACACTCTTTGAATTCAGCCAGAATTTGCTTAATTTCAATAATTGAAACATTCTTATGAATAACCGTAGGCTGTGTGGCCTGAAATTTTTGTGCCAATGGTTCAATCTCGGTACAAACCTTCTTCAATTCTTGTAAAAAGTTATCCAGAAGTTTTGGTACTTCTGTAGAAATTATCAGACAAATTGATTTTCAACGGATTTATTCTACTTATCCCGAGTTCAGGTAACTTATAGCTACCTCTCACTTATAAATTTTTCACAAAACATAAAAAAACCAGCTCAAGGCTGGTTTTTTATGTTTCTACATTAATTTATCAGAATGAAATCATATTCTCCAAATCAAGACCATTTCTCTCTAATAACTCTCTTAAACGACGTAAAGCCTCTACCTGAATTTGCCTGACTCTTTCTCGAGTCAGTCCAATCTCATTACCTACTTTTTCAAGTGTTGCTGTTTCGTGGCCTAAAAGCCCAAAACGACGAACAAGTACATCTCTTTGTTTCTCACTTAATTCAAACAGCCACTTTTCCAGATTATCATGCAAATTTGTTTCTTGTAACTGCTCTTCTGGGTTAATGGCATTCTGATCAGCAACCATGTCAAGTAGAGATTTATCTGAGCCTGCGCCAATTGGTACATCAACAGAACTTACTCTTTCGTTCAGACCAAGCATTCGATTAACCGATTTTACCGGCCTTTCTACTTTTTCAGCAATTTCATCAGGTGATGGTTCATGATCCATCGTTTGAGCTAATTCTCTTGAAGCTCGTAAATACACATTCATCTCTTTAACAACATGAATGGGCAAACGAATGGTTCTGGTTTGATTCATCAATGCTCGTTCGACAGTTTGGCGGATCCACCAGGTAGCGTAAGTCGAAAAACGAAATCCTCTTTCCGGGTCAAATTTTTCAACCGCTCTAATCAGCCCCAAATTACCTTCCTCAATAAGATCTAATAAAGGTAGACCACGATTCAGATAACGACGAGCAATTTTAACCACTAACCTTAAATTACTCTCTATCATTCGCTTTCGTGATTTTATACAGCCCTTAAGAGAAAGGCGTGAATAATAAACCTCTTCTTTAGCTGATAATAATGGGGCTGAGCCTATCTCACTTAAATATAATTGAGTAGCATCCATGTTTTTCGATAATTTTTTTTGAATTGTTTCAGGGTTGGACGGTGCTTTTGATAGTTTTTTTACAACTTTTTCGGGGTTTGTTTTCGATTTAGCATAACTACCACGAGTTATAGCTTTCTCGTCAAGTAAGTTAACTGAACAAACCTTTTCATTTTCAGGCTTTTTCTCAATCACTTTCATACTACGTCTCCACTCAAGGCAGCGACTATAGAGACGCTGCAGCAAACCAATTTGAGTATAAAATATGCTCCCTTATTTTTGCTCAATATTGGTTAAGTACTACACCTCAATGAAACTGCGTATAATTGACCCCAATCTTTCTTATTATATTTTAATAGAGCAACTTCATCATTTTGATAAATACTTTAACGGGTTAACAGGCTTACCACGAAATCGTATTTCAAGGTGTAACATATTCTTATGCAGGCCACCATTACCCGTATCGGCAATGACTTGTCCTACTTTAATGAGTTCTTTTTCTTTCACCCGAATTTTACTGTTATAAGCATATGCGCTCAAAAAATCATCGTTATGCTTAATGATGACCAATTTTCCGTACCCTCTTAAGCCTTGGCCGCTATAGACAACTCGACCGCTTGCAATAGCCTTGACAGGGCGTGGTTTGGAGGTGGAAATATCTATCCCTTTGTTCCCTCCACGTTTGGATGAAAAAGAACCAATTACTCTACCAATAACAGGCCAGGACCATTTTGTCACGGGTTTTGTTAAGTTTTTTTTATTTTGGGTGATTTTTGAGGAATTTTTACCTGTAGGGAGTCGCGATTTCGTTCTGTTCACACTCCCTTTATTACTGGGCTTTGTGGATATCTTCCTCTTTTTATTGAGTGTTTTGCCAGAAATTTGAACATTTTTGACAGAATGCTCAAATTTAATCTTCAGTTTTTGACCCGGTTTTATTCTGTAGGGTGCCTTAATATTATTCTTTGTCGCTAAGATCCTATAGTCCAGATCTTGATGCCAGGCAATAGAATAAAGGGTGTCACCCGGTTTTACGTAATAAAACCTTGGATCCTGGCTATATTTAATCTGTGTAGGTAACCTGACAACAGGGATCTGGTTTCCAGTAGAATGACTGCAAGCCGTTATTCCTAAACACAAAACTAAAACTGAGATCACATAAGAACTCATTGTGTTTATTTTTATATGCCAGTGACTTACGGTATTTTGCAGTGCACAATAACAAATATGAAGAGAAAGTTTAAAATTCCAGATTGCATTTCACCTCATCACTAATTAAAGAATAGATAAAGGCCATAAACTACTACCAAAAAAACAATAAACCAACCTATAGCATCCACGTAAGATCTCAATTTTTCCTTCATGGCTTCACCACCCCAGCGCATTAAACCAGCCACAAGATAAAACCTTGCACCACGGCTGATTAAAGATATTAACGCGAAGGGTATAAATGCCATGTGCAAGGCTCCAGCAGCTAAAGTGAACACTTTATAGGGCACTGGGCTAAAACCTGCTATAAACACTACCCAGATCCCATAGTTCGCAAACCAGTCCACCACTCTGAGGTAAAGCTGAAGGTATCCCCATGATTCAAGATTTGGGTGGATTAAACTATCAAATAAAAAGTATCCTAATACAAACCCAGCCAATCCCCCTAAGACGGACGTTATAGTAGCAATAAAAGCCAGCTCCCAGGCTCTTTGAGGTTTTGCCAGTGACATGGGTGCTAACATGACATCGGTTGGCACCGGAAAAAAAATCGACTCACTAAAACCTAACAGACCTAAAAACCAGATAGCTTTGGGATGTTCTGCCCAGCTCAGTGCTTTATCATATAACCGAGTGAAAAATTTCATGCAGAAACACCTGGCAACATAGGAACAAATCTTACCAGTTCAATCTCTTTTTGTATTATTTCATCATCCTTTTTCTGGACGAGTGTTAATGCCTGCTCCTGCTCTGATGGCCCTACAGGAATAATCATGGCCCCGCCGTCTTTCAACTGTGCCACCAATCGTTCAGGAATAACAGGTGCTGCAGCGGTGACAATAATGGCATCAAAAGGCGCTTTCTCAGGCCATCCCATATAACCATCGCCCCCCCTGAAATCTATATTGTTTAAACCCAACTCCAATAAAGCCTGTTTGGCGCGAGTTTGTAAGATCCGTATTCGCTCAATGCTATAAACCTCTTCCCATAGTCTTGACAATATGGCTGACTGATAACCCGAACCTGTTCCAATTTCTAACACTCGACCACGACAACCGAGCTTCCACAGAATTTGGGTCATCTGCGCGACAACCAGAGGTTGCGAAATTGTTTGTCCTTCTCCAATGGGTAATACGGTATTTTCATAGGCACGGTGCGCAATACCTTCTTCTATAAAATGATGACGAGGTACTTCAAACATAGCGGCCAGAACATAGGGATCATCTATGCCATCCTGACTTAATTGTTCGACCAAACGCCTACGTGTGCGTTCAGAGGTCATGCCAATTCCGCGAAATTTATCGTGTCCAATCATGACGATCTTTTCTTCATCAACTTAATTCTCTCCATCAGAGTGTTTTCTCCATCCAAACTTTTAAATCGGATATAGCTTCATGAGCAGTAAAATCAACCGATATTGGCGTGACTGAAACGTATCCCTGTTGAACAGCGTTAAAATCTGTTCCAACTCCAACATCCTGTCCGTCACTGGGAGGCCCAAGCCAATAAATAGGCCGCCCTTTAGGATCTTTATCTTCTAAAATGGTGTCTTTTCTATGTCGTGAGCCTAATCTGGTTACTTTTATACCTTTAATATCCTGGTAAGCCAGATCTGGTACATTTACATTCAAAATTTTATCTGCGGGTAAAGGATGCTCTTGTAACTTTTTAATCAAATCAAGGCAAACCCTGGCAGCAGTCTCAAAGTGAGATCCATTCAAACTTGCCAATGAAATAGCAACGGCAGGCATACCCAAATGTCGACCTTCAAGCGCTGCTGCAACCGTTCCAGAGTACAGTACATCATCTCCAAGGTTAGCACCATGATTTATCCCGGAAACGACCATCTCAGGCAATTTAGACATAAGGCGATAACAACCTAAATGAACGCAATCTGCCGGACTACCCGTTACCGAATAAAAATTGGGGCTTATTTGTTCTGATCGAATGGGAATATCGAGCGTCAATGAACTACTTGCCCCACTCTTATTTCTATCTGGGGCAACAACCGTAACCCTGGCAACCTCAGACAACATGTCTGCCAGAGTAACAATACCTTTTGCCCTGAAACCATCATCATTGCTGACTAATATTCTCATGGAGATCTCGGATAAAACGAACAAAATTCATATTTCTAAGGAATTTAGAGATAACCCTAAAAATCAGTTGGATGCGAAAAAGATATGTAAGCTATTGCTGTGCATGGGAAACTTAAAAATACCGTAGTCACCTGATTGGTGAGAGTGTATTTTTAAGATTTCCAAGCGCAGTAAGAGATTGTATAGACTTTCGTAAATCAACTGATTTATTTAGGATAATAACATATCAAGTGGATATTCAACCTAAAAACTATACCCGTTCTAATGTGCTTTTGGGAGTGCAACTGGTGAATTCAGGTTAAACATATAAACTAACAGGGAATTAAAAACCAGGTTAATTGATCAAGGTGATAAAAATAAATCATTTTAATCAATTAAAATTCGTAATTATTCAGCGAGTCGCTAAATGAACCTATAGCTGTTCAGGTTGCCCCTGAAATGAGCCAGTTCGAGGCAAAAAATGTGATTATACTCGATTATTTGACCATTTTGAACGATGAAATGGCTCATTTTAGGGGTAAGCTCAGGGCGGGATCACGCATTTAAAGAAAATAACATGATATCCTAAAAAATTTTGAACTTTATTGAAATTACAGGATCAGATCATTACCTTAACTCAATAATTAGCCCATCATGTCATTTTTACAAGAAATTGAAAGTATTG
>JBFFIY010000155.1:0-11382 GCA_041556195.1 Enterobacterales bacterium | reverse complement strand
TCAATTCGAGGCGTATTGAAGATTAATGATCATTCCCTTATGATTCAATACAACAAAGAAGCGGGGAAGCTCAAGCACTTCTACGATGGGTTTAAAATCACTTTATGCTTTGTTGTTGATTTTGCTAAGGGAATAACCGTTGGCTACAATCAACGCCTTGCCTAAAGCGATTTTAAATCCCACTGAAACAGGCATAATGAATGATTAGGGGTATATACCCAAACCACCTTGAAATATGTATTTTCTGGTAGTTTGGGTATAATTCATCAGGATCATGAAAAACGAATGAGAAATAGAATGAAATTTGTTAAATCTCTTTGGATAATAACTGTAACTGTTTGTTTATTAAGTGCTTGTGTTTCAAATGATCCACACTTAGCAGCACCAACAAAAAAAATTGTCAACAAAAACGAGCTCAACTGCAATATTGTGGTCAAGCAACCAGAACAAGTAATGTTATCAGATGATCAAAGAGCAAAATTTCTCAAACTCATCCCATTGGCCGATATGGCTGCCCAAAGAGGCCAGTTTGGCCCAGCCATTAGCAACTATCTATTAGCAGCACAACTCTCAAAAGATCCGAATTTAACCACCAAAGCACTTTATTATGCCGAAAAAACCGGCGATTATATTTCTTCACTTGAAGCTGCTGATTTATGGGTTGAACTTGACCCCACAAACATGACAGCAAGACGATTTCAGGCAGTGGGTTATCTACGTAGCAACCGTGATTTAGCTTTGCAAAAAACTTTAAAAAATATGTTATGTCTATCCCTGGATCTTCCAAAAGGTCGCTTATTAGAAGCCCTGAACCATATAAAACAAAGTTATCGTGAAAACGCTGTTTCTGTACAGTTTAAAGTATTTTCTCAAAAATATCCGCAAAACAGCGAGATTTTATTAGCCCTGGCTAAATCTCTTGAAATGGATGGCGACATTGCACAGGCATTAAAAAAAGCTGATCTTGCCGTTAAAATTGACCCTGATTATGATGCGGCACAAGAAATAAAGGGATTGATTTTGACTCGTTCTGGTGCCATCAATGAAGCAGAAGCTTTTTTTAAACAGGCAACCATAAATAACCCTGAAGTCGATAGTTTTCGACTGCATTGGGCTCAGTTGCTTTATCAAAAGGGAGAATATCAAGCTGCCGTTGATGCAGTACTTCCCTTATCCCGGAGTGAAACCACCTCCAATGATGCTAATTTTTTATTAGGCTCCGGACTCTATGCACTGAAAAAATATAATGAGAGTGAACAGGTTTTTCTGCTATTACTACAAACAGGTTACCGAAAAGATTCTCTGAATTACTTTTTAGGTGAAATTAACCGCCACCAGTCTCACCCACTTATTGCGGTACAATTTTTTGATGCAGTCAACTCCGGTAGCTATGTGCTTCGGGCCAGAATAGCTGCAGCAGATATTCTGGCAAACGAACAACAGTTACACCAGGCAAGAAACCGTCTGAAAAGCATGCCTAAAGCTGGGTTTTCTGACAAAATTTTATTAGCCAACAAAGATATTTCCCTTTTGAAAGAGTCAAATACTCTTGCCACTGAACGACCTGAAATTTCCCTTGAATTTAAAAAAAATCCCACCGATATATTCTTCTTCAGTCGTGCATTACTTGCAGCTACAGACCAAAAAGAACGACTCAAGGTAATTGATAAAGCACTCAATGAGGTATCGTCTGAAACCTCACAACGAGAAGTGATCATTGCTGGTTCTGAACTATTAAACCGTGTAGGTGATCCTGATTCGTCTATCACATTACTCAATGATTTTTTAGAAGGAAACCCTCAAGATTTAGATCTTATCTATAGCCGTTCAATGATAAAAGCCCAGGTAGGTGATATGGCAGGCATGGAACAAGATCTAAGAAAAATTCTTGAAATTGACAAAGAGCACACCGATGCCCTCAATGCACTTGGTTACAGTTTGGCCGATCAAAATATTGATTTGGATAACGCCTTTCAAATGATAATGAAAGCCTATAATAAACGTCCAAATAGTGCAGCGATTGCAGATAGTTTAGGCTGGGTACTTTATCGTCAAGGTCAGTTAGAACAAGCTATTTATCACTTAAAGCAAGCCTGGAAACTGGCACCATCGGCTGAAATAGGAGCCCATTTAGGTGAGGTGTTATGGACTAGCAACGACAAGTTCAACGCTCTGAAAATTTGGGAAATGGCCACTAAAATAAATGCTGAAAATTCAACGCTCATAGAAACCCAGGCCAGATTAAAGGGCAGCTCTGATTAAAGCTTAAATCAAACTAAATTTGAAGCTACGAAAATAATGAAACTATATTTCCCATTCCTGTTATTAGCAATGCTATTGCTATCGGCCTGCAGCAGTAAAAAATTGCAACAACAAACTATTGTTCTAAATCCTTCCATTGAACGTTTAAATTTACTCACTGAATGGAAAATAAAAGGAAGGGTTTCGGTTAAAACCCCAAAAGAGAGTTTTATTTCTCATATATTCTGGCATCAGCAAAAAGACCAGCTTACATTAAGACTTTATGGAGATCTGGGACAAACCTACGCCAAAATTACTAGTAAAAGCAGCGGTCAAAACAATCCGACAGCTACTTTAGAGGTGCAAAAAAAAGCCTATAAGGGAACGAGTGCCGAACAATTGATGTTGGATGTTTTAGGTTGGCAACTTCCAGTGCGGCAAATGAGTCAATGGATCAAAGGTCACCCAGGAAACAATTTTGCTCAAACCAACTATACAACATACGAAGATGGCACATTAGCGGAACTCCGTTATGGAGACTGGCTGATCCATTATAAAAGCTATAAAAAAAATCAATATGATAAAAACAATAAAAAAGCCCTGATTTATCGATTACCAGCTCGACTTCAGCTAGAACATCCAGAACTCAAAATTAGACTTAGTGTTCGTCAGTGGCTCACAGAATTTACTGCATCGTGAATAAACATAGCTCACAAATAACCCCCAAAATTTTTAATTCAGGATCTAACATTTGGGATCAAATCTGGCCTGCACCCGCCAAAATTAATCGATTTCTTCACATAATTGGTCAAAGGTCGGATGGTTATCATCAACTGCAAAGTGTGTTTCAGTTTTTAACAGTTGCTGATAGCCTGAGTTTCAAGCCTCTTAACTGTGGTTCAATTCGGCTGTCTCAATCAATTGCAGGGGTTGATGACAAAGATAATCTGGTGATTAAAGCCGCTACACTGCTTCGTCAGAGCTTTTTAGATAATTTAATGACTCCCTCACCAACTAAAACCATGGGTGTTGAAGTAACGCTATCTAAAGTGCTTCCTATGGGTGGCGGTTTAGGCGGTGGGAGTTCAGATGCCGCCACGACTCTTCTAGCACTCAATAAGCTATGGAATATTCATTTTTCTCTTGAGAAACTCGCTCAATTAGGACTAAAACTAGGCGCTGACGTCCCTTTTTTTATTCATGGAAAAACTGCCTTTGTAGAAGGAGTAGGTGAAAAAATCACTCCTTTTTTAGCCGATTCACCCTGGATTTTACTACTAACTCCCAATTGCTTCATTGAAACAGCAAAAATATTTTCACATCCGGCATTGACAAGAAACACCGAAATCATCAGAATACGCGACCTTGCTCAAGCAGACTCAAATAACCTTCTGGGAAATTTTGGTCGGAATGATTGTGAAAAGGTTGTTTCAGGAGAATATCCCGAAGTTTCCAGAGCTCTAAAGTGGTTAAACCAGCATAAAATAGCTCGTTTAACTGGAACAGGGGCTTGTATCTTCGCAACGTTTGACAATGAGCAGGAAGCGCGTAAAATAGCGGCGCGTTGTCCAGAGAGTTTTAATGCTCTGGTCAGCAAAAGCACAAATTACTCACCAGTTCATCGGCTATTAGAGAACTGGTCCTAAATGTCCCGTCTTAAAAACTATTTAAGACAGGAAGACATGTGTAATTTTGCACTACTGGGGCGTCGGCAAGCGGCAAGCCACTTGGTTTTGATCCAAGCATTCGTAGGTTCGAATCCTGCCGCCCCAGCCATTTTTAACCTGAAAAATCCCATTGCATTTTTCAGGTATATCGACTAGCTTTTCCAATTAAACTGACTTTTAAAAACATTTAGGTATCAGTATGTCAGACTTAATGCTTTTCAGCGGTAATGCCAACCTTGAACTTTCCCATCAAATAGCCGAGCATCTTGATATTTCATTAGGAAAAGCTCTTGTTGGCCGTTTTAGTGATGGGGAAATTAACGTAGAAATTCAACAGAATGTACGTGGACAAGACGTATTCATTCTGCAATCTACTTGCAGCCCTTCTAATGATAATCTAATGGAACTCATGGTCATGGCCGATGCATTACGTCGTTCGAGTGCTGGGCGAATTACTGCTGTCACACCTTATTTTGGTTATGCCAGACAGGATAGACGAGTTCGCTCCAAACGTGTTCCTATCAGTGCAAAAGTCGTTGCCGATATGATGGCTATTGTTGGCATTAACCGTGTACTAACTGTTGATTTACATGCAGATCAAATCCAGGGATTCTTTGATTTTCCAGTAGATAACGTATATGCCACCCCTATTTTACTTGATGACATCAAGAAAAAAAATCTGACAAATCCTATGATCGTCTCACCCGATGTTGGCGGAGTAGTTCGAGCCAGAGCTTTAGCCAAACGTCTGAATGACTGCTCATTAGCGATTATTGATAAACGTCGACCTGAAGCCAATAAATCGGAAGTTATGAACATCATCGGAGATGTTAAAGGACAAGATTGCATCATTATTGATGATATGATCGATACTGCAGGTACTTTAACAGCAGCATCTCAAGCTTTAAAAGAACAAGGTGCTAATTCAGTTCTAGCCTATTGTACCCATGCTGTTTTATCTGGAAACGCCATAAATAACATCAACAATTCGGCTCTAACAGAATTAGTTGTCACAAACACCATTCCACTCTCGGAAACTGCACAAAAATGTGATAGAATCCGCCAGCTTTCTTTGGCAGGCACGCTTTCTGAAGCTATAAGGCGCGTTAATGAGGAAGAATCTCTCAGCTCCATGTTTATGGATTGAAAGTACCTTAGTCACTGAAAGTAACCAAATTTATCCCAGGTCGCGGGGATAATATTCAGCTTAGGCTGTTTTTAATTATAGAAGTAACTTATTGCTTTTAATGTATTTTTGTAAATACTTGATTTATAAAAATATAAAAAGCTCGGAGAATAACATGTCAGAACAATTTGAATTAAACGCAGAAGTGCGTACTGATTTGGGGAAAGGTGCGAGCCGCCGCCTACGTCACGAAAACAAAATACCAGCTGTGATCTACGGTGCCGGTAAAGATGCTATTTCTTTAACCATACCTCACGATGATTTTTGGCACGCATTAGAAAATGAAGCCTTTTATTCCCATATTATCACTCTGAATATCGGAAAAAAGAAAGAAAAAGCCATCTTGAAAGATTTACAACGCCATCCTTTCAAACCAGCTCTGGTTCATGCTGATTTTTTACGTATTGATGCAAAAGAAAAATTAACCACTCATGCACCTTTACACTTCATCAATGAAAATATATGTATTGGTGTTAAGGATCAAGGTGGTCGAATTTCACATCTTATGAATGATGTAGAAGTAAGCTGTTTACCTAAAGACTTACCAGAATATATCGAAGTTGACGTCGCTGCATTAGAATTAAGCGAAACTATTCACCTATCTGATCTGAAACTTCCAAAAGGAGTTGAAATCAACGCATTGATACATGATGAAGATCATACTCGTGATTTAGCTGTTGTTACCGTTACTAAGAATAAAGCTGTTGCAGAAGAAGATGATGAAGCAGCAACTGATACTGAAGTCAGCACTCCAGAAGAGTAATACATGAGCTGAAGTTCAGTTTTCTTTCTGAGTACTTCAATCTAAAAAAATAAGCCGATAGCTTACATCTACTTGTAACTATCGGCTTTGTTGTTACTGTTCATATTAAAGATATAGAACCTATAAACATATGACCATCAAACTTATCGTCGGCTTAGCTAACCCAGGCTCACAATATCAGGATACTCGCCATAATGCGGGTGAATGGTACCTGAACGCTCTGGCTCAAGCCTTCAATGTGTCACTTAAACCTGAAAAAGCATTTTTCGGTGTAACTGGCAGAGTCAATATTGCCAGTCAGGATATTCGTTTATTAATTCCTGCTACCTACATGAACCTGAGCGGGAAAGCCGTTCAGGCATTAGCCAATTTTTACAAAATAGAGGCTGATGAAATTTTAGTGGCTCATGATGAACTTGATCTGGATCCTGGCACGGCTCGACTTAAAAAAGGTGGAGGTCATGGTGGACACAATGGGCTTAAAAGCATTATTCAATCATTAGGTAATAGAAAAGATTTCTACCGGCTTAGAATTGGCATTGGTCATCCGGGCCATAAAGATCTGGTTACACCACATGTTTTAAACAAACCATCATTACATGATCGCAAAGTTATCGAAAATGTTATTGATGAGGCCTGGCGAGTCACAGAAGATATTATCAAAGGCAACTGGGACAGGGCCATGCACCAGTTGCATAGCGTAAAAGCATAGAAAAATAGTTGCGAATTACGAGTTACGAGTTACGAGTTACGAGTTACGAGTTACGAGTTACGAGTTACGAGTTACGAGTTACGAGTTATTTAGAATAAATTAACGTTATAAGAGTTATATAGTCGAGGAACAATAAAATGGGTTTTAATTGCGGAATTGTCGGTCTACCCAATGTTGGTAAATCAACCTTATTCAATGCCCTTACCAGTGCAGGCATCGAGAGTGCAAACTACCCATTTTGTACCATCGAACCCAATACAGGTGTAGTACCTGTACCTGATCCTCGTATGGATAAATTAGCTGAAATTGTCAAACCTCAGCGCGTATTACCCACCACCATGGAATTTGTTGATATAGCAGGTCTGGTACAGGGCGCTTCCAAAGGTGAAGGTCTTGGAAACAAATTCCTGGCCAATATTCGTGAAACCGATGCCATAGCACATGTTGTCAGATGTTTTGAAAATGATGATATAGTACACGTTGCCGGTAAAATCAACCCTATTGACGATATAGAAATCATCAATACAGAACTTGCTCTGGCTGATCTGGAAACACTCGAACGCGCCCTGCTACGTCAACAAAAAGTCGCTCGCGCCGGAGATGCAGAGGCCAAAGCCAATGTAAAAGTCTATGAGAAAGCCAAATTAATCCTGGATGAAGGTACACCACTCAGAACCCAGACATGGGATGAAGAAGAACTAAAACGACTTAACGTCTTTCTTCCACTAACCCTGAAACCAGTTATGTACATCGCTAATGTCGCTGAAGACGGCTTTGAAAACAATCCATACCTTGATCAAGTATTGGAATATGCCACCAAAGAAAATACCATAGTGATCCCGGTTTGCGCGGAAATAGAATCAGAAATCGCAGAACTGAACGAAGAAGAGAAAAAAGACTTCCTCGACGAACTTGGACTGGAAGAACCCGGTTTAAATCGTGTTATTCGCGGCGGGTATAGCCTGTTGACACTACAAACCTACTTCACCGCTGGTGTTAAAGAAGTTAGAGCCTGGACAGTCGCTATAGGAGCTACAGCCCCACAAGCCGCAGGCGTTATTCATACTGACTTCGAAAAAGGTTTTATTCGTGCTGAAGTCACCAGCTACGATGATTTTATCGAACATAATGGCGAACAAGGCGCAAAAGAAGCTGGAAAATGGAAACTTGAAGGTAAAGAGTACCTGGTAAAAGATGGCGATGTGATGCATTTTAGATTTAATGCCTGATGATGTGCTTTTTGTTCAAGTTTTAGTAAATATCCTTGACAAATGCCCGTTAAATTAGCAAAATACGCGCCGCTGTTCATTGTCTATTTGAACACGATATTAAAATTTTGGCTATGTAGCTCAGTTGGTTAGAGCACAGCATTCATAATGCTGGGGTCGGTGGTTCAAGTCCACCCATAGCCACCATTTTTTTCAGTTCAAAATTCCAAGTTCCACCTTGATAGTAAATACTCACTATTATGTTTTTAATGTATATCCTTTTCAATTTCATCCAATTTTTCTAACCTTTATTAATTTCCAGGTTTAGGGTGATGGTTGGCATTCCCTTTGACTGAGCCTCAAAATTATTAGAGTCTCAGCGGTCAATAAGCCATGGATGGCGATTTGAGTGAAGGAGATGGGATATCTCTCTGAATGACCGCTCGAAAGACCCAATTATTTTGAGGTTTGCCACAGATCTCATGAACAGGGCTGTTGGGGATTGTAAAGGGGATATTCAGTACTTTCCCTTAACGTAAAAAAATTTTTAAAAACAATGTAAGAAGATAGCTACTCTCTTTCTATGATATAAAGTCAAAAGCTTCCACCTTCGGCGGGTTCATTTTCTTTTACGCCAAAAGAAAACAGAACCAAAAGAAAGGGCGCCCAGCAACATTGACCTTCGGCAACCCAAAACTTTGTGGCTTCTTAACGGGTCGCTTCGAAGTGCATCCTGCACACTCAGCTCAAATTGACGTCCTGTCAATTTGACCCTAAAGCCAAAAATTTATGGACAATTTTGAAGGGGATCTTTTAGTTGGTACTTTCGTAGGTAGCTTTATTGCAGATTTTTTTAAATTATCTTGAATGCCTGTTCCTTTCTATTTGCCAACCCATTACTGGTCAAGGTAAATTTGTATTTCCCAGCCCAAAAACAAACAAAAGATCGATGAGCGATAACACAATATTAGCCGCAATGAGAAAAATGGGAATACCAAAACAAGAAATGAGTGTTCATGGATTAAGAACAATGGCAAGAACGTTACTTGATGAAGTTTTAGGGGTTAGGGTCGCTCTCATAGAACATCAGTTAGCCCATGCCGTTGAACCTAGATTCATCAGTTGAATCACGAAAGTCTGCGCAATCCCTTGGCGCACCTAGAAAACTGATAAATGCGCTCATCACCAATCAGGTGACTACGGCATTTCTAAGTTTCCTATGCACACCAATTGCTTACACATCTTTTCCGTGCCCAATTGAGGAATCTAGGTTGAAGATGCCAATGGCCGAGCCTACAACCGAACTAGCCACCTAACCCAAAGAAAAGAAATGATGCAAAAATGGGCTGATTATTTGGACAGTCTTAAAAATGAAGCCAGAAATAGTAACGTGATTGCTGGTATTTTTGGTACAGCAGGTTAAATGGGAGGTTGAACAAAATTGAATATGTAGGACATATATGTCCTACATATCTTAATGCCTGGTTAACTGCTGCTAACTAATGATTGCCATAAAGAAGGCCTGAAACACTCAAATCTTCGTCTATATCTGGCCAGTGGATACCTTCGCCATCACCTAAAATTTCCCAATTTTCTCTTTGGGCTTGAGTGGCATTTGAGAGTGCTGGAAACCATGACACTGGCACAGTTATTGTGCGACCATCAAGGAGATCAACCTTTAAGATATCTTCGGCACACTTAACATTATGGGCTAAAGGGTGAAGTTCAACGGCTAAAATACTCATTCCAAGCCTCCAGTAAAACGTTACTATGTTCAGTTACAAGAGCCTCTAGCTTACGGAGCTCTTGAGGGGAAAAGCGAGTAGAACTTGCAAGCATAACAGGCCTTAACCAGAATTTTGCTAGCATTTTCTCTCGTTGGATATGTATATGTGCAGGCTCACCTTGTTCATTACTATAGAAATAGAAACGATAAGGGCCTATTCGTAATATTGTTGGCATGAGTATAGCTTAACTAATTTGCAGCTTTAGTACAATTAGAGGCTGTGTCTCGGTAGGAATGCCAGTCACCTGGCCCCCCCCGAACAGATCCCCGCATGAAGTTTTCCCTCACGGGGCTCCTCAGTTGTACTCGCTTTCGCATCAGCTGCATTTACCAAACCAAGGCTCCCCGTTTTGGCGGATTTACCCTTGGCTTTAACACACCCATTTGCACCCATAATCGTTTAAACTGTTCCCAAGTTAAGCTTCTCCTATGACTTCTTCGATTTAGCCATTTAAAACTCTGTACAATTACAGCGTCATAAAATCGCCAAACCGACCGCGAATTCCCTTTTGTATAATAGTAATTATAATGTCCTCTTAACTTGGCATTCAGTTTAATAAAGAATTGCTTTTTGGGTAAATGCCTAAAGACTTTAATCCAATCCTTTACCCGCTGTATCGCGCCTTGTAACTTTTTCCTGGCTATCGGATGCTCTTGTTTTGCTTTCGGAAGGCGTTAAAACCCTCAGCGACTGAAATAATTGATATTTCGGAGCTATATCAACTCTCAGGGAGTACGATCTCCCCTACGGCCTACATGATTCTCTGTGTACGCTTCATCTGCTTTGTTCGCAGGAAATTCCACCCGCTCCGCCACAGACGCAACACTCGATACGGGTGGTTGGCTAGACCTTTTCCGACAGGGACTTTCACCCTGCAAGATGCACCAAGCTTCGCTTGGCGCCCTAACGCTCAGCTAAGAGGCACAGCTTCGCTGTGTCCTTGCTTGAGCGTCTTGTTAATTGCTTCTACTCCGTATACTACTACGAAACCTATGAGCATCCATACGAGCCACTTAAAAAGGTTTTGAATAATCGCCACATGCAATGGGTTGCCAACTACGACATCCATTAAAGGTTGTCGTATAAAAGCACCGGAAACCATTGCTAGACAAGCGCTTAAGAATACTGCTCGGTAAAATACTTTATGTCGCATAAGAGTTTGTCTCGCAGCTAAATAAAGTAAAACAGCACCGATGCCATATTCAATAGATGTCAAGGCTGCAACATATCTAACATCCCAAGATGCAGTAATGTTTTTTCCGATCATTTGCTGAGAAATCCAATTCGGCAACCATTCGACAGTAAGCACATGAATGACGAACGCACTACAAGAAGCAATAGCAGCTACCAGGGTGTATAGAAATATTTTCTTCATAAGCAATTAACGCCGCCAAACTGCGGTTTATCCGCAGCTTTGCCTGGTTAAGGCTTTAGTGTTGGCCTTGAGCGGCTTGCCGCCTGTGACTTTTGCTAGAGCCTGTTTAATTTTAAGTTATCACTATAACCTGAAAAGCGCAGGTGGTTAAGGATAAATTTGTTGCTATTTAACCTGCTTTGATTTTGGTGATTTAAGCAAGTTGTTTTTATTGCTGTAGATCTTATTTTTGCTCTATACCCAAACAGTTATGTATTTGGATAAAGTGCTTTAACGCCGCCAGCAGGGGCAGCCAAAACGCGCAGCGGTTTGGCTGTCCCTCTGGCTGTCGGGAGATAAGCGAATCACTAGATGATAATGATTAGATATTTACAGGGACGTAATGTATGCAATTTTTGCAGGACGCAAAAAATTGTCATTATCGCATAGGAACAAACATCAAT
>JBFFIY010000154.1:0-11454 GCA_041556195.1 Enterobacterales bacterium | reverse complement strand
ATTATCAGGAATGCCGATTCGGTAGAATTGGCTGTGGCTGTTCTAAATTATTTCAGACTGATTTCAGACAGGATTGTCTTCAAGATGATTGATTGCCAACTGAAACTTTAATTCTTGAAAATTTGGTGCGGAGTGTGGGTTCCTTCAATTAAATAAGGATATAAATTGTATCCTTGGATTGTTATGCAAATGCATGAAGGAAATTATGAGGGCTTAAAGTGCATTTCAATTATTAAATTTTGGACTTTTCATCCTCATATTTGGACATTTGATCCTCATATTTGGACAACTGCAATAAATGTAGGAGTAACAATTCCCTTTAGGCTGGGTTAAGGCATGAATTTTTGTCGTTTGATTTTATTGCAACGATTAATCGAAAACCTGAAAGCGCCGATGAGCCGATGAGAAGAGGGCATTACATCTGGTTATTTATAGAAGTGAGATAAGAGTTAACCCCAAAATCATACTAACTAAACCAATGGTTCTTAGAGATGAATCAGGTTGGGAGGCCATTTGCAGCAAAAACTTTTTCCATTTTTCTGGCATGACAAAGGGCATGATGCCTTCAAAAATCAGCACTAAACCTATGGCTTTAAACAGAATATTCCAATCCATTCTCACCAGCCCATATTTAGTAAACTTCCTTCCCTGGAAGTGTTTGTGATTTAAATATAATGTTTTTTATCATTTCTTCTGCTTGGAAAAATAACGGAAGAAATCATTATTTGGTGAAACCACCATGACATCACCTTTATTTCTAAAAGCTTTACGATAGGCCTCCATGCTTCTTAGAAAATCATAAAACTCTGGTTTTTTGGAAAAAGCATCCGAATATATTTTGGCTGTTTTAGCATCGGCATCGGCGCGAGTTCTTCTGGCCTGCAATTCACCCTGTGAAGTAATAATGGTAACCTGTTTATCCGCTTCGGCACGAATGAAGGTGGCTTGTTTTTTACCATCTGAGCGGTAGCGGGTTGCGGCTTGATTACGTTCAGCTCGCATTTGCTTATAGACACTTTCACTGACATCTTTCGGATAGTTAGATTGCTTAACACGAACATCGACAATGGTTATTCCCAGCTCTGGGGCGCTCTCATTAGCCGCGAGGGTGATATTATCCATCATTTCCTGACGTTTCAGGTAAATGGCATCAATAACACTATTTTTACCATATTCGGCACGAAGGGCGTTGTTAATGATTCTTTCAAGTAATTGATTAGCCTTGAAAATTTCGCCCTGAGTACGTAAATAATATTGAGAGAAATCAGAAATTTTCCATTTGACAAAGGAATCGACCATCATATCGATTTTCTTGTTGGTGCTGACTCGTTCAGACGCACCGTCGAGGGTTTGAATACGGCCATCCATATGTATTACCTTTTCGATAAAAGGAATACGAAAATGAATACCAGGCTCATAAAGGCTGGGAGTGCCATCATCATTACGTTCGATCTTGCCGAATTTTTTAGTGAGGCCTTTTTCATATTGATTGATCGTGAAAATACTGTTACTGCCAACAATGAGTATAGCGAGTATGGCAACAATGGCCACTAATGTTTTATTACTCATTTATCTATCTCCTTTTTCTGAAGCACGATTTTTGTTGAGAATACCGTCAAGAGATAACAGGTTGACCTGCTGGTTGCTTTCATCAACTAGTACTTTGTCAATTTTTCCAAGCACTTGCTCCATGGTTTCAAGGTATAAACGTCTTCTGGTAACTTCAGGTGCTGCTTCATATTCTGGTAATAATTTTTCAAATAAAGCAACCCTACCCTGGGCGTCCGCCACTACTTTTTGGCTATAGGCCAAGGCAGCTTGTTTATATTTTTCTGCATTACCCTCTGCTAAGGGCACTTCTTTATTGGTATAGGATTCTGCTTCTTTAATAAATTTTTCTCTATCAGCCTTGGCTGATGTTACATCGTCGAAGGCGGCTTTTACCGCTGTAGGGGCTCTCGAATCACCAACGGTGACGTTGGTTATTTTGATGCCAGCTTTGTAGTCAGTTAAAATCTGTTGCATGATGTCAGAGGTTCTGGTTCTGATGAGACCTTTACCTTCGGTTAGGATATCATCTAGAGAAGAGTCGCCTACCACCTGCCTTAGAGCAGATTCAGCCACTGCTCTGACTGTTTCATCACTATCTGTGAGGTTGAAAACATAGGCTTCTGGATCATCAACTCGATATTGCACACCAAAATCTACTAATACAATACTTGCACCTTGAGTGAGCATTTCTGCCTGGATCTGATGTGTACGAATTTTTTCAATATCAACGATAATTTTACTTTCAATACCTCTTGGTACCCAATGAAGCCCCGAGGTTTCGGTTCGCTCATAGGCTCCAAATCTAAGAATCAATGCCTGCTCCTGTTCTTTAACGGTATAGAGACCTAAAAAGATCCAGACTACGGCAAAAATCAATAATATAGCACTAAGGCCAATTCCTCCTCCAGAATTGTCAGTGGATGCACCACCTTTGTTATTACCTGCAATTTTTTTCCAAATTGATTTGAACAAATCATCTAAATCCGGTGGTCCAGCATTTTTCTTCTTGCGATTCCAGGGATCTTGATCTTTGTTATTTCCCGGTTCATTCCAGGGCATAGCATTCTCCAATCATATTTAGTTGTGTAAAATTAGTTGTGTAAAAATAGCTGTATTAAAAATAAGTTTATTAAAACTATTCATTAATGAATACCGTAGACATCGGTTCATCTTCATCACTTTTTTCTATTTGAATAAAGTTAGACAACTCGACACCGGTATTTCGTTTAATTTGTTCCCATTCGGTTTTTGACAACTGTACATGGAGTTGCCATTGACCTTCTTCGGTTAATTGTTCGCTAACTATGGCACTAGCCTGATAAAGCTGTGCTCTTGCTCGCCCAAATTGTGGTGGCAGGCAGATTATGCAATCAATGGCTGTCTCACCGAGTTTTTCTGCTATGGCCTGTTGTAGTAACTCCATACCCATGTCTGCAAGCGCTGAAATCCAAATTCTTTCAGGCTTTCCATGGTTATCGTAGTCTATACGAGGTTTAGCGTCTTTGATACAGTCAATTTTATTATAGATTTCAAGTCTTGGCACCATATCTGCCCCGATTTCTTCAAGTACCAGATTGACTTGTTCGATATTCTCATCACGGCGTTCATCATTTGCATCAATGATATGTAGTAAAAGGTTAGCATCTCGACTTTCTTGAAGTGTTGCGCGGAAAGCAGCGACTACATCATGGGGTAGATGCCTGATAAAACCTACCGTATCTGCAAGGATGACTTGACCAGATTCTGGCCAGTGAACACTTCGTAATACTGGATCCAGAGTTGCAAACAGTTGATCGGCGGCATAAACTCCAGCATCGGTTAAATGATTGAATAGAGTTGATTTGCCTGCATTGGTATAACCGACTAATGAGATGGTGGGCAGATGAGCTTTTTTTCTGGAACGACGACTTTGTTGTCGTTGTTTGTCGACTTTTTCGAGCCGCCCCTGGATCCACTTAATGCGTGCCCTTAACAATCTTCTATCAGTTTCGAGTTGAGTTTCACCTGGACCCCTAAGGCCAATACCACCCTTTTGTCTTTCCAGATGGGTCCAACCACGAATTAATCGTGTTGACATGTGTTTTAGTTGAGCAAGTTCAACCTGTAGTTTTCCCTCATAAGAATGTGCGCGTTGAGCGAAGATATCCAGGATTAGGCCGATACGATCAATCACCCTGCATTTAATGACTTCTTCTATATTCCTTTCTTGTGCAGGAGACAAGGCATGGTTAAATAATACTTGTGGAGCCTCTAGCGAATCTACAAGGGCTGCAAGTTCATCTATCTTTCCTGAGCCAATAAAAAACTTAGCGTCTGGTCTGTCTCGTTTGGTTTCCACAATGGCAAGCTGTTCTATGCCAGCTGAGCGCACCAGTTCAATAAATTCATGTTTATCTTCTCTGGATTGTTGGTGATGGAAACCATCCGGGAAATCAACGTGAACCAAAATGGCTTGATTACCGCCTTCATGACGTTCAAACAAAGATCTGTTCTCCGTAAATTATTGGTTTAGTCTGGAAAGTTAAAGGAAATGAATCCATTTCTAGTGAAGTAATGTCGGTTTGCATTAGCAAAACAATTGGGGCAAATTCAGGAATTACAAGTATATACCCTTAATTCAGCTTGAAAAGGTGGTTTCGCTGAAAAGACAGCTGCCTGGGTTAAATATGGCTCAGGCAGAACTGTCTGGAGGTTTTTTATCTATTTAACCCCAACTCTGGATAAGCTACGCCCCTCAATATTTGCAAAGAGTAAACACATGTAACTTATTGAAAATTCGACATTTAATAAATTTAGATGACATACCTTATCCAGAGTTGAGGTTATTTGCCACTATTTTGTTAAGCTTAAATATTACCTGGTTGAGCTTCATCTTCTTCCTCTGGTTCATACTCAGATGTTTGAACATCTTCAGATTGCTCACTAACAACCAATGTTGGTAATTTTATGTTACGAGATGGAACTACGGTAGAAATAGCGTGTTTATACACCATTTGACTTACCTGGCTTTTAAGTAAGATAACAAATTGGTCAAAAGACTCAATTTGGCCTTGTAACTTGATGCCATTAACAAGATAGATGGCAATCGGTATTCTCTCTCTTCTTAAAGCGTTTAGAAAAGGGTCTTGTAAAGACTGCCCCTTAGACATGATGTTCTCCTTGATAATTATTTTAGTTTTTATAAAGGCTATTTATTAACTAAAAAGGCTTTTTAAATGGCATTTTTAGAATAGTGGGATTTCTTTTTACAATTGGAATGGGAAGAAGAAAAGCCATTACTTATTATAATAGCAGGTTTCTCAGATTAGATAGGGTTCTGAGTTAATTTTGAATGAAATATTACCATAAACTTACCAAATATGTCAGGATCATCGGTTTCAAGCCAGTTTAAATCCGGCCAACTTCTGAGCCAGGTCATCTGGCGTTTGGCGAGTTGGCGAGTAGCAGTGATGCCACGAAAGATCATTTCCTGGTAATCAAGTTCTTTTTCCTGGTATTGCCACATTTGCCGATATCCGACACATCGCATTGATGGCATGTTCAAATTAAGGTTGTATTGATGTTTAAGCATTTTAACTTCTTCTTCAAATCCCTGCTCAAGCATTATGTGGAATCGCTGGGCAATGCGTTCTCTTAAAACTTCACGGCTAGAAGGCGCTATCGCGACACTAAGGCTTGGCCAGGGTGGTTGTTGCGGTTGACTTTCCTGTTGAAGCTGTGTGAGTGATTTCCCTGTTATGTGAAATACCTCAAGTGCTCTTTGAATTCTCTGGGGATCGTTGGGATGAATTCTTTTCGATGCTACCGGGTCAATTTGTTTAAGTTGCTCATGAAGGTATATCCAGCCAAATTCTGCAGCCTGTTCAGATAGCTGTTGTCTTATTTGTTCATTGGCTTTGGGCAAATCGCTTATTCCAAATAAAAGCGCCCGAAAATAGAGCATGGTTCCACCCACTAGCAATGGCAATTTGTTGCGTTGATGGATTTCATTAATCAGGCTTGTTGTCTGCTCCACAAAACGAGCCGTTGAATAGGTTTGCGTAGGATCGCAAATGTCTACAAGGTGGTGCGGGTAAAGGCTTAATTCTGATTTGCTGGGTTTTGCTGTACCAATATTCATTTGACGGTAGATCAAAGCCGAATCAACACTAATAATTTCTACAGGCAGACTGTCTGATAATGTCATGGCCAGGGAGGTTTTTCCTGCAGCTGTTGGTCCGGTCAGGCAGATAATCATCTGATTTTGTATGGCTGTTTCAATCAGTGTGTTGAGATTATTATTCATAAAATTTAAAAAATCTGATCTAATATTTTTTTATTGATGTGTTTACGCCAATTTTGCGAGTCATGGTTCAGGGTATCCTGTTGAGCTAACCAGTTATTTAAAGAACTTGCCTGGTCGAGTCCAAAAAATTGTATAAATGGCGGATAGAGAGCAATTTTGTTTGTGAGTGTGTTCAATATTGAAGAAATAATTATCTGTTGATGTTCAAACAGAATATCAATGTTATTTTTGTTATCAGGAATTTCTTGTAGCTTCGTAGAAATTTCAATTATACCCTTAGTGAGAAGAAAGATATCGATCCCCTGCAGTAATTTAGGACAGGAGAGCAATTTGATGGAATGGGCAGGGTTCAACTGGGAGCTACTTTCATTTTCAATGAAGAACTTCAGGCCTATGCTATTGAATAAGTTTTCGTGTTGTCGAATCAGGTTAATTTGTTCGAGCCCAGTGGTTATAGGTAGGGGAAATAATATAGGTAGCACTTCAAAGGTATAAGCTTCAGAGGTTTGAGTTTTAAGTTGATTCAACCAGAGACTTTTTAAATAAGTGAGAAAATATTGCTTTAATGATACGAGTTCGAGGCCATTTAATGAAAAAGTTAGCAGGTATTCACTATCTATCTGGGTGGTGTTTTTTAAGAGTGAAATAAAATTGGTTGTTGGTTTATCAGGGTTGATAGTGTTTTCTTGTGTGTGATTGATATCAGCTCGTTCTATCTCAGTATTTGCTTCGCACGCCTGTAATAATTCTCCATAAACCTGAACTGTTTGCGCGTAAGCTGAGGGTGAATGAGAGGCATACTGGGATTTTTGATTCTGTACCTTAGAATATGCCTGATTTTTAGAGGCGAAGGATTGACTGTTTTGTCCTGAATAGGTTGATTCTGCTTCAGTCTGATAAGACTGTTTAACTGAATGAGGAACACCAGTCATTTGTTCGGCTAGCGCGGTATTTTGTCCAGAGTCTGAGAGTTGTGCTGTGGTTTTTGGAATGAGGGTTGTTCCTTCAGATAGTACTTGCTGTAGTGCTCTAATAAGAAAATCATGCACTAATCGACTTTGGTGGAATCTGACTTCATGTTTGGTTGGGTGGACATTAACATCGAGATCTCGCGGATTTAATGTTAGAAAAATCACATAAGCGGAGAGTCTTCCCTGGGGTAATCTTTGAGAATAGGCTTCTCTAATGGCATGATTAATAACTCTATCTCGAATGCTTCTGCCATTCACAAAGAAATACTGACCATCATTTTGACTGCGATGATACTCTGGTAAACCTAACCAGCCTGATAATGTCATGCCTTCAAAATCTAAAGAAAAATAAACGGCATGTGCCAGAAACTCTTTACCAAGAATTTGAGCAAGTCGTTTTTCTTCTGAGGCTCGGTCATGGGCTAAACTGAATCTTTTGCTATTTCTGCCATTGTGTTGAAGTTGAAAGCTAACCCGTGGATGACTTAGTGCCATCCGGTAGAGCATGGTCTCAATATGATGAAATTCTGTTTTATCCGCTCGTAAAAAACGCCTTCTTGCGGGGGTGTTAAAAAATAAATCTCTAACTTCAATTTGTGTACCTTTTGCCAGTGCAGCAGGCGTTACTTTAACAGCCATATCTGAGCCTTCAGCAATAGCCTGGTAGGCTTTATCTGATTGATGCCAGCGTGACGTCAGGCAAAGTTTGGAAACTGATGCAATGCTCGCAAGCGCTTCCCCGCGAAACCCCAGGCTGTTAATGGCCGCAAGATCTTCAGTCGTGCGTATTTTACTGGTTGCATGGCGGCTTAACGATAAAGTCAAATCTTGCGGATGAATACCAGAACCATTATCTCGGATCAGAATTAACCGTGAACCGCCTTTTTCAATAATAATTTCTACGCGCGTAGCACCGGCATCCAGACTATTTTCGATAAGTTCTTTAACCACTGATGCCGGTCTTTCTACGACTTCTCCCGCAGCAATTTGATTGGCAATGATGCCATCAAGCTGATGTATTCTGGTAACTTTTTTCATTGAAAATATATCACTGAGGGATTTGCAGGACTTGTCCAATTTTGACAATGCTGGTTTTGAGCTTATTGGTTTGCTTTAATTGGGTAATGCTTACACCGTACAGCGAGGCGATATTACTCAGTGTGTCACCTCGTTTCACCCTGTAGTGTTGAGATTGAAGTGATGCCATTTTTGTGCCTTCTGGTGGATGGGATTTAAGGTAGTTGAGTAATCCTTTTGAGAGAGCTTTGGCAAATTTGTTTTGATAGGTTTTTGAGGTTAAATTTTTCTCATCTTCAAGGTTAGAGATAAAACCACTTTCGACCAAAATGGAGGGGATCCCGGGAGAAGTCAGTACGGCAAAGCTTGCCTGACGGGGATGCGGGCTATGCAGGGAGGCAACTTTTTTTAGAGAGTCGAGAGCGTCTTTCGCTATATCAATACTTGAACCTACGGCATACTCTAAAGATAAACTGACCAGTGTTTGTGCGACCTGAGGATCAAATTTATTAAGATCCAGATCATCATCCACACCCAATAAATCTTCATTGGCTTTTGAAGCCAGCCAGCGACCCACTTCAGAATTTGAACGCTTTGTAGATAAGGTCCAAATGGAAGCCCCTTTGACCTTTTTATTAGGGAAAGCGTCTGCATGTATTGAAACAAAGAGATGTGCTCTTTGTTGGCGTGCTATTAAAGTGCGTTTTCGTAATCTGACATGATAATCGCCTTTGCGGGTTAAAAAAGCGGTGATCCCTGGTGCTTTATTTAATTCGGCGGTCAGCTTTTTTGCTAAAGCCAGGGTGATATGTTTTTCTTTATTTTTTTTGTACCCCGTTGCCCCTGGATCTTCGCCACCATGACCTGCATCAACAGCAATAATGACATTACCTTGATTTAATTGAGCAATGGATTTTTGTTTGGGCTTATTTTTGTTTTTTTTATCAGTGAGGTCGATAACCAGGCGATGCCCAAATTGCACATAGGGTTTTAGAGTAAAGGTCTTGGTTTTTACGGGTGCTTTTAAGTCAAGCACAATTCTTAATCCATTATTCTCAGGGGTGACACTTTTACGAACCTTGTCGACAAGATCAGAGGTTACCTTAACCGTATCTAAATCCAGACCAAATGTCGTGTCTGGTAAATCAATGACAACTCGTTGAGGATTATCAAGCACAAACACAGTGGGTTTGACAGCGTTGGAGAGATCTAACACTACTCGGGTTCGTTCTGGCGATTGCCAGAAACGCATGCCATTAACCACGGATGTTTCAGTATTGGCTGAGGCTTCTGTCAGTAAACTGGAGAGAAGTATACTTACGCTGATGAGAAACAGCTTTAGGGCAATAGATTGTGGTGATTTTGAATAGATTGAGATAATCGATACCCTTATCTTGCAAAACTAAAACTTCGAAATCCATAGTTGCTGAAGCAATTGAACTTGAATTCATTCAAAACAATATTAATAAGAGCATGACTAATTTTTGGCAGAAGTTCAACTTTGAAAAAGGTTTTAGGTTGAAAAACCAATAAATTAAAGGAATTTTGAGCTTATTTAGGGATTTTGGCGAAGGCACGAACTGGGAAAGTGCCAACATTTTTAACTTTAACAGGAACCGCTGAAAATTTGAAAGGCGTCGTTGGTAGCTTATTCAAATGACACAGGTGCTCCACAATGAGAATATTCGCACCAAGTAAAATGCTATGTACTGGTCGAGCGCCAGTTGAGATATCGTCAATATTAAGAGAGTCTATTCCTACGAGTTTAACCTGCGACTCTTTTAAAAAATTAGCTGCATCATGAGTTAAATGAGGATGGTTTTTAAAATATTTATCGGTGTTCCAGTGTTTTGACCAGGTAGTGTGTACTAAAACCGCTTTATCTTTTAAGTCCAATCCCATAAACAAATCTTTGCCAATTGAAGTTGTTTCTGTTGCATTTATAACAATAGCATCAAGCTCAGCAACAGATTCAAGGGATAATTCTGATATATCTTTACCCTTAGCATAACGATGAAAGGGTGAATCGAGATAGGTGCCGCTGTTGCCGACCATTTCAATTTTATCGATTTGAAAGGAGGTGCCATCCTCATAATGATCTTCTGAGGCTTTCCGGCTTAGAAAATCACAAACTATGGGTGCAGGTAAACCCTGATAGGTAATGAGCCCATCTTCAATGGTGTGGCTAAGATCGATGAGTTGCTGGTTAGTTTGGGTCATAATGTTTTTTTATAGAGAGTTTTTCTTCCATAAGCCAACAGGATCATGAACATTAATGTAAATAATCCAGGACTTCCACCTCCACCTGATGATGGAGGACTGGTGACAGTCGTGTTTGTAGGAGGTGGATTAGCCTGTGGTTGCAGCAAATCAAGATTGGTTTGTGCATTAGCAAAATCGACAGCAGGAACCAACTCACGGAAATTTTCTTCCATCTTATAGGTTCTGGTCGCGGTAGAAAGCCGGGGATTAAAAGGTGCCACATCTGGTGGTGGTGAAAGCAGGTTTTCAGCAATGGTGCGCCCGTCTATGGCCGAGATCCGGATCACAAGATCATTTTCACTGATATAGACGTCTCTACCGCCCCGATCCATGATCATGCCACCAAAGCTTTGATTCATGCCACTTGCAATGAGAATTTGTGAATTGAAATCTGCTGCAAACATGCGGAAAGATAAACCATTGGAAGGTGAAATTCCACGAATAAAGATATTACCGGCATCATCATCAATCATGCTGCTGAACCCTCCTATTCCTTCGGGTTTTCCATCACCATTTCCCGGCCAAAGTAAAGTTGCTACGCCATTGCCGTCAACTTGAACGGCATTACCATTTCGATTAGCTACAAGAATGCCACCTTTAGTATCGGTTTTTATAATATCGTTGTTATCAAAGACAGGCTCTCCGCCCGAAGTTGGTATTCCACGGCTGAAGATAGATTGTTGATTGCCTGGCGTCAAAGTGATCAGTGTATTAAAAGTTCCTTCAGGAAAACCAGGGATCACTGAGCCGCCTTTTCCAGATGACATAATAAGGTTGCCATTTAATATGGTTCCTCCATCTACATCTGTTGCCAGTGATACTATATGGTTTACCCCATTAGCGTCTCTTACAATGGTAGCATTGTTGGGATCTGAGGCTAAATTGATTGTAGCGTCTTCGACTGGAGAAGGTACTCTCAATACACCAGCATTACCTGAAGAAGTGTAGAGATTAAAACTCTCATCAACTGCTATAAACCAGGAGTTATTAAAATTGGCTGCAGATCCATCAATTAGTGTGACAGATCCAGTCTTTTCACGGCTGATAGGATCAAGATCAATTCGAGTGATAGTTCCGCCTCCATTGTTCATTGAATAGAGGTTACCATTACTATCAAGTTCCAAATCAACTGAACCGTCTACCTCGCCATTTTTCTTACTGGCAATAATTTCAGCTTTTAAACCTGCAGCTAAAAATTCTGGTAATCCGGGATTAAGTTGTAGATCTGTTATTGTATTGGTAGAAGCTGTGACAACTGCTTCTGAAAACTGAACTCTAAAATCATCACCTCTACGAGCTTTTAGTTCATAAAGTCCTGTATCCAAAGCATCAAAATGATAAGTTCCACCAGTTGTAGTTGTGACAGTT
>JBFFIY010000153.1:0-11504 GCA_041556195.1 Enterobacterales bacterium | reverse complement strand
GAGTTGCGCCAACATCAATGTATTTGAGTATTTCAACTGGTTGCAGCGGGAAAATGAAAATGTGGTGGCCGATCCTGAACATTACCTACCTTGGAATTATCAGAAAAATAATGTCGAGAGTTCGCTTTAAAAAAGCAACTCCCACTTTCTTCATTCAACTACGAGCGTCAAGCAAGCTATGCTGCCGTAAGCTCACATTATTTATAAATTGATTAAACCACAATAACCTGATGCGGAGTGTGGGATTTACATTTACATTTACATTTACATTTACATTTTTGATAGGTTAACTTAATGAACAGTTACAAAATCTTATTTACAGGCCCTTAATCTTTTGCGAATTCCTCTTTTCATAGACATCAGTTTAATTGAAACGATGTCTATGAATCACACATCTTAGATGCTTTATTTTTTTCTTTTTCTTTTATCAATTTCTCGTATTTTGTCCGTCCCTGATAGCTCTTTAATAAGATCTTGTTGCTCTTCATTAGCAGCGTCCAAAAGTGATGATGTCCTATTCATCATTTGGTCTATCTCTTCACCTGTAAAACTCGTAAGATCATCTTTCTCTAAAAGCTCTATAGCACCATATTTAAGGTTTTGCGCCACTACAAGTTCAGAAGCTCCCATACTTCCCATAACTTCCAGCTGCTCATCACTTAATTTATGTAGTGTCATCCCAAGTATGAAATCAAAATTTTTGATGTTTCTGTCGACTGCTGAAGTAGATATAAATTTTAACCATGCTTTAATTATCCAATTTATTTCTTCTTTATCGGAACTATTATCTACATTACTTGTTTGTGAAGTGCCAGGATTTTGTTGCTGAGCGATCCCGCTCGTTATTTCTCGTAACCCATCATGTGTTAATGCATTCATTATCCTCTCAATTCTCTTACTGTACTCATTGTTGTCATAGCTAACATCATTAGGGCTTACGTTACTGTTCTCTCCACTTGTTGTTATTGTAATAGTAGTTATAACTTCTGTAATCCGCTTTGTTGTCTTAATAGACATTGGGTCTCTAATAACTCTACTTTTAGTTTTTGTCTCTATTTTTGGTTTACTTTCTTTTTCTTTTACCGGTTCCTTCCCAAATGATGTTGATAAATACCCACTAGGATCGGTTCCTGCTAAGGGGTTATTCATAATATACGAATATGGATTTATACTTTGTGAATTACTTGGCTCCTGTATAAACGGGTCAACACTTAAAAACCTTCCCAGATTATAATCGTAAACCCTTCCATTCATATGAATCAGCTGACTCTCATCCAAATGCTCATGGTCAGTAAATCCACGATTGGTATTGTATCCACCTAAAATTTGTAACGTTGTACTATCACCAAGATCAACACTCCCAGGCCTGCCAAATGCATCATAGCTATGCCCTTTTTGTATTTGGCCTAACTCACTAATCTCAGCGGTCATACTCCCTAGTCGGTCACGATGGAAGTAGCTAATATCATATGTCACATCATTACTGGCATTGCTTTTTTCTGTCACCACCGCAATATCATCAATATAATTTTTCTTCTCGATCGAAATAAACGCATTGGTATTACTCTTCTTTGTGATGACTTCATACAGCTTATCAATATATATATGCGTCGAAGTCTCACCATTAACACTTTTCACTTGTTTGTACCGCATTTGGTTAGCCGCATAATACAATTGAGAAACGCTGCTTTGTGTGATCTGAGAATCCAACAGTGGATTAATTGGACCGATGTTTACGGTGATCTGCGTTGGTTTATTGAATGCATTATATTGAATTGACCGAAGTCCATCGCCGGTAAGATTTCCATTTTGATCATAGGTATAGATTCTCGTCCCACCGTTATTCGCGAGCTGTACACTACGGACAGCGTTGGGCCCAGCATAACCATTTTCGGCGCTACGAGAACTTCCTACCGGCAAATAAGCATAGGCATTTTCGTCATCAGCGCTAAAGTCGGTTTTCTTTTTAATGTTACCCACAGCGTCATAACTAAAGTTTGTTGATAATGTCCCAAAACCGGGAATCGTTCGGCTGGTCTGAGTTAACCGATGCATCTTATCGTATAAATAATCTTCCTGCGATTTGGTTGCAAGACCGTTCCAATAATTATCAACCTTCTGTTGTTTAAGATTGCTGTAGCCATCATACGAATACGTTAGTTGTTGCTGCTCACTACTGTCGCTAAACCATGTTGATCCGGTCATTTGCCCTGTTGCGGCACTAAATGCCCTGCTAATGGAGGCTTTATTGTTAGCGTACGTCGCAGTCGTCCAATTACCCTGAGAGTCCACAGCACTGATATCTCGGAAGGTATAACCAGAGGCTGCATTATAAATACGCTTCAAGTATCCATTATCAGTGTACTCATAGGCCAGCGTTAATCCAGAAGGATACGTCACTGCTTTAGGGCGCACATAAGTCCCATCTATTTGCGTATTCACTTGATACTCTTCGCCATCGATAACTGTCCTTACCGATGTCAAATGACAATGGTTGTTGTAATGATAACTTCGAGAAAATTCAGCGCCCTTTACTTCACGTGACGGTAAACCAAAACATTTATCAGACGCATTATTTTCTTTATCAAAGTAGAAGTTCGCCGCAATTCCTGAGCCGGTACGACTTATCATTCGGCCCGCATCATCATAGCTATATCCGATAGTGTTACCACTAGCATCCGTCTCAGACTCAACTTCGCCAAAGATAGTATAACTAAAGTTTTTCACTCCCATGTTCGGATCATTGACGTTGAGCTTTTGACCTAACGCATTATAGGTAGCCGTTATTTCAGCGCCATTTGCATCTCTTAATACAACCGGGTTACCAGCGCCATCATAGGCATATTGCGTAATTCCAGGATCTGTTAAAGCATCTGTCGTTTGCATTAACCGACCGGTCCCACTATAAGTTCTATAGAGTACTCGGTCACCGTCATTAACATCGATTCTAGTTGTATAGTCACCATAACCTGCAGTGGGTTGATCATGTGTGTAGGTCATAGACAACCCATAACTGGTTGTTTTTCCTGTTAAACGTCCCAACTCGTCATAACTGTTATAGCTAGTACCCACCCCACCGTTCGCAGAGCTAGATGGTACCGATTCAAAGGTTTTCTGACCCAGATTGTTATAGTCGACGCTGACATAAACATCCTCACCATCAAATTTTTGAGTGCGAGTCACTAAAGTGCGATTGAGAATATCTTTGTATTCCGTGACATCCGGTAAACCAGCGGCTACCGAAGTTACGGTATAGGCGACGCCACTTTTTAAACAGTTTGCACAACTGGCATACCTGATTTCTGTTGGTTGTCCCTGTCCATAAGCGGGCGTGTTGGTTTCAATGCGTCCGAAATCATCATAATCAAAATTGGTGACAAAACCGTTAATATCAATCACCGAATCAGGCTGACCATGATAAGGATTAACGTTAGTGGTAACCACGCCAGTCGGACCCGTTTTGCGGTTTACAAAATAACCATCAGGTGTATAGGTCATCGACACTACGCGCGAGCCACCTGTTGAAATTTCTTTGGCTAATCCATAGTCATTGTATTCTGTCAGAACAGTCGCAATCCCTGTGACACTTCCGCTACTTACCTTTCGGCTTCCTTTTGGGTCATAACCGAAATTAGAAACGACTATTTTTACGTTGTCGCTCATCGCATTATTCGTATAAACATCCCACGGTAAGCCGCTTAATTCACTAGTCGCAAGTTTCTGCGTTATTACCGTCATACCGTCCAGCTTATCCATCCACTCGGCTGTTGCGTTGTAGTTGTACGTCGTTTGAATTTCTTGTTTTCCAAAACCATCATCGACAGTCTTCATCGATTTAAGAACATTACCAAACATATCTGTGTCAACAGGATTAATAGTTGTCACCGCTCGGCTCAATTGTTGGGTTGGATTATTCAATGCAAAGGCTTCGGCTTTGACACTGACAGGTACTATCCAATGGACATTATCACTGGCTGTTGTTTTATCAAAATATTCATAATCACTTTGGCTGATTGGGCTGACTCGACAAGCACTATCCGCACCAACCAAACAAGTTCGTGTTGACTCTATTTCACCGCTTTTTGGGAAAACCTGGTGAAAATCTGTCACCGAACGAATTCCTGTGGGATTATCAGCAATAATGGTTCTGAATCCCTGAAAACCTCTTCCCTCTCGACTATACATAGCGCCATTGTAACGATATTGGCGATTACTCAATCCACCAGTCCCATTGCTGAAACTATGTTTCGCCACCACGTAGGTGCTCGATGTAAAATGGAAGTAGGCTTTTTGTTCATCGGATGTCAATGACTCCAGGTACGCAAAGTCCGGTTCATAAAACGGATTGTTATTCGAATGAAAACGACCATCTCGACTCGAGAGTGGACGGAAAATCCATTCATCTTTGTAACCCAAACCGTTTTCCACTGAAGTTAACATGTCCGTAGGTTCATATCGTTCGCTGCCAGTAGCAGAGCCACGATTGCGCATAATGTAGGCACCCTCACTGACATCAGTCATAGCGCCAGTCACCTCCGTAATTTGACAATTATATTGATCAACCTGGCAACCATAGGTGAAAACCAAATCTTCCAGGCCGTTTCCATAAGCATCAAATGTGGCTGTTTGAGTGGCAGAACCAACCAGTTCAGTCGGGATAACTTGCGCTGAAAAAATACCATCCGCACCTTCAGTGAATTTAATAGCATTGTATTGAAATACGCTGTCATCTAAGGAACCAGTATCTAACATGGACCAACTAAATAAACCACCAGGTTGGTTGTCAATAATATCGTATAGCTCTTCACCACACCGTGTTACTTCAACACCATCATCAATAACAGTTTGGCAAGCTTTGGCCAGATAATTACCAGGAACCAATAACTCAGCACGGCCATCAGCGTCGTAATCATACTGCCGATAACTCGCAGAATATCGGGGGTAATTTGCAAAGGTGATACCTTCCACCGGTTCTTGAATTGGTACCTGGCGCATTGGAATTAACCAGCTTTCGCCACCGCCATTTTGCAAAGTTTCCCATTCAGAAAAACTTCCGCCTTTATTTAAGCTGTATTGCAGCAAACCTCGCTTACTGATCCAGTCCTGCATACCATCCCCATTAATATCCATAAAGAAATGGAAATAGAAGGCTTCATCGCCGCTACTCAGCGAGCCAGTTGCGTGCGCAGAAAGATCTACAACTTCAAAGTAAACATCTCCAGTACTATTTATTTTGGTAAGGTAAAGATTTCGCGGTGTGGGTTGCTCAACAGGTTTCTTTTCACCATTCGAAATATCACTGGTCGACTCAACAAAATCAGGTAGTCCATTTCCATCCATATCCCCCATAAATTGAACTGAACTATCCCTGAAGGCATTAGTTAACTCTCCAATCGTTGTGTGGGAATATATATTGCTTCCTGTTGCTGTATATGGGGCAGAAGGATCCCCTGTATGCAGATAAAGAAATAAACTACCCGTAGAGGCGTCGTGTCTTAATAACTCGTCATAGGTGTCACTGCGCTCGATAACAATATCAGGCCAGCCATCACCATTATAATCCGCAATATTCGCGACGAATTCAATATCTTCCAACCCCATTGGAATATCAATGTCTGTCCAATTTAAGGTACCAAAGCCATCACTGTAGGAAATCTGTAAAAGGTCATTATAATGGCGCCAGTTATCAGTTTTACCATCCTGGTTAAAATCAACATTAAGACAGCTTATCCGATGGCTTAGAGGATTTCTTTCACACGTATGCAGAGAATCCGTTCTATCCGCAACTTTATTGCCTTCCGCATCACTATACCAGGTCGCCCAATCAGCAACACCGTCACCATTTTCGTCTCCTCTTGGTGTTAGATGACTTATTCGACGGAATGATTCAAATGGAGTAACTAAAGCTCCATTCTCCATATAGCCAACTTTTTCCATAACATAACTTGGTTTGCTATCTAACCAGGTCATTGTTGTTGCAGGTAAACATTTTCCACCAGACGCACCAGAACATTCGGTCACACCTGTCAGCAAACTTCGTTCTGAAGCCTGACTAGTGTTGTAGGATAATTCGTAACGACGAATTGTATTACTTAAATAGTGAGTCGTGATCGATTCAAGAAGCCTGGTTTGGCGAGTTAAACCACCCGCAAGATAGTTAGATGAAAAATCAGTTCTATCTTGATAATGAAACTCTACGCGCCGGTCACTTGAACCGGTATATTGGATTTCTTTTATCGGCTGCTCACCAAAACCAAAATTATAGTAAACATAGACGATAGAGTTTTTGTTTTTACTGCGATCAGTTTCTTGATTAATTTGCCAACTCAAAACGGTTGGCGCGCCATCTGGCGTAACACGACTATCAGGCGTATTTCCATATTCTGAAATCAATCCATTATTGTGTTCAACCTTAAACCAGGCCGTGCTATTGTCGCTATTAATGTTGTCAGCATATTGAGTAACCCGAGCAAAACTATCGATCTCAGTATGATAAACCGTACCGTTCACTCCATAGTTTCCACTTACGGCGATTAAGCGTTGTCCGTTGTAACAAAGTCGGTCGTCATTATTGTATTGGACCGACAAATTAATACCGTCTTGCGCTACAGTTTTACCACATCGATTGATACTAGAGCTGGCAGATAAACTCCATCCCATCCCGACAGTACTATTACCGCTACGCGATGAATAATTTAGCGAGACATTCGGCTGCATTCCTGCTCGGCCAGGTGGTAGTGAGATAGGAATGGAATAACTTGCAGCTCCTCCAGAAACACCACCTTGCCCTTCTATAGCACCAACAGATTGCTGTGGGGCGACATAAGGTGTAACCAACGCCGAATCGGCTACGGACACTGTTTCACTATTTGCCCAATCAGGTACTGCTCCTGTGCTAGCATCTTCATTCACAATCAATGTAAATGATTGAGTCGCAACCTCACCAAGACTATCAATAGCTTCAATCTCTACTAAAAATGAACCCACATCGCCAATACTTGGTGTCCCAGATAAAATAGCAGTTCCATCGCCATTATCCACAAAACTTAACCACGCCTGACTCATCGTTAACTGTAAATTAACTTGATCGCCCTCATCAAAGTCTTGCGTTGTTACCGTATATTGATAATTTTGATTTTCATCAACACTCTTCACTGGAGTAGAAGTAAAAGAAGGTGCACTATTAGGTGGTGGAGGGGGAGAATTAATTGTGACAGAAGCGCAATAAACATCACTATCTTCCGTACCATCGTTAACACTCACTGGAACATTAATTGTGCCACTAAAATCTGGAACCGGCTGTACAACCAATCCGTTAACTTGATAGTTTTCAACTGAACAACTTGCGTTGCCAGTTGCTATTTTTAAAGTAAATCCGGCTGCATCATCTTGATCACTGAGAGTAAACATATCCGTTGTCATAGTAAGGGAACTGTTCGCTTCCAGTGAAATAGTTTGCTGGGCTGTGATAGTCGGCTTGGCGTTTATGTAGAACCAAATTCCTTTAGCACCCGCGATATTATCGGTATCATGTACCCCCGCAATAAAATAATAACGATAGTCGGTGGGTTGAAGTTCTCTTTTTGGCGGAAACTGATTTTCTCCAAAGATATTTGATATACTCCAGTTTGATTCACCAGCGACATAGTTATCGTCAAATTGATGAGTTCCTATAGAAGAGTTAGTCCATTGTTGTTGACGAAATCTCCAATATTGCCAGACTTTGTCTACATCGTGATAGCGACGAACATACTTATATAAACGAGTGATGCTGGTTTCTTCATCACTCAGACTGCCGGAAAAATCTAAACCATTTTGAGTACTGGCAAACTCTATATGGTTTCCTCTTTGTCCAGCGGCATTATGTGCCAATATACTCACTTCAGGACGATTATTAATATGAACACGCTTATCAAGCGTACTGACTAAACCATTCGAGTCTGTCACGGCAATGCGAATGGTTATATAAGAATTACCTCCATTACCTGAATCGTATAGAGTCCTAAACTGATAGGCTTGGTTATGAACGGATGATAAATCAGACTCCCAATACATTGAACCATCAATTATCGACCACTCATAGCTTAATGCGTCGCCTTCAGGATCTGTGGCAGAAACCTCAAAAACGGGTATGTAGTTTTCTCCAGTATAAAATTCACCCGCTTTTTCATGTCCCGCAGGATAAACTTTTACATGACCATTACCGCCTGATATCCCAGTTATAATTGGTGGACTATTATTTTGCTCAACAGAGATAGTTATCTGATAGTTCAAGCTTAGGCCACCGTCATCATAAACCGTTGCCTTAAGTGTATGCGCACCAATCGAAGTCGTGCCTATATCACAACTATAAGGTGCAATGGTATCTTCACATTTAGTCACGCCATCTAAAATAAAAGCAACTTTACTAACCGTACCATCGATATCAGAGGCGTTAGCTTGCATTATTATAGGTGTACCATATTGAAATACCTGACCGTCGATTGGCGAGGTTATTGCAATTAATGGCGATTTATTAATTTCAATATCAACTTGATGTGACGCAGTCGTACTATCATTATCGTAAGCCACAGCTTTAACAATATGACTTCCACTGGGCGGAGTTCCAACATTACAACTATAAGGTGCAGTTATGTCTTCACATTTAGTCACACCGTTAAACAAAAATGCAACTTTGCTAATATTGCCATCAGAATCTGAAGCAACAGCTTGCAGTATAATCGAAGCACCAGGCTCAAAAATCTGACCGTCAGCCGGAGATGTAACCGAAACCGAAGGTGCATTATTTACGCCTTCAACATAAAAACCTATCTGCTGAATTTGAGTTAGATCTTCATTATCATATGCAATCACTTTCAGCGTATGATTTCCTTCAGTGGGAACGCCCAGCTCACAACTAAATGGCGCTGCAACCTCATTACACTTTGTCACGCCATCTAACAAAAAAGCAACTTTAGTAATACTGCCGTCAGTGTCTGAAGCAGTCGCTTGCGCGATAATTGAAGTACCCGATTGAAATACTTCAGATTCGGCTGGTGAAGAAATTGAAACGCTGGGCTCCGCCATACTCCTGACAATGACTTGATGCTCTGTGGTTGCATTATCATTATCATAAGCGACAGCTTTTAACGCGTAAGTACCACTCGATGGTACTCCAGCATCACAGCTATAAGGTGCAGTTACATCATCACATTTAACAATACCATTCAATAAAAACGAAACCTTACTTATTGCCCCATCACTATCAGAAGCACTTGCGTGCATAGTGATTGACGCTCCTGGCTGAAAGTTCTGGTCATTTACTGGTGATGTAAGTGAAACTGTCGGCGCCTGGTTTGGAGGCTCTACAATGATATTTATCTGACTCGTTTGGGTTGCATTTTCGTTATCGTATGCAACTGCCTTCAATGTATGAGTTCCAGCTTCTGGAGCGCCGACATTACAACTATAAGGTGCAGTGGTATCTTCACATTTAGTCATGCCATCTAGCTGAAAAGTGACTTTACTTAAACTCCCGTCACTATCTGCAGCATTCGCATCAACTGTAATTGACTCACCAAATGCAAAAACCTGCCCATTTGACGGAAAAGAAATCGAACCATGGGGTAACTCGTTCACATTCTTGACAGTAACACTCACACTATCAGAGGCTGTAATGCCATCATTATCGGTCACGGTTAATTGGAAGGTTAAAACTTGATCACTGGATACGTTGGGAGCAATAAAACTTGCGAGCGCCTGAGTTGAGTTATTAATTGAGACGTTTGGACTACCACTGGTTTGAATCCAGTTATATGAGGTAATAGAACCGTCAGAATCACTACCACTTCCCGATAATGAAGCAGTAGTATTTTCATTGGTATTTACGTTGGGCCCAGCATTACTTACTGGCGGTTTATTTACCCTTAATACTGGGCTAACCGTCCAGGAACTACAGGCATTAGTTTGTAAGTCACCCGCCTGATTACACGCCCTTACTCGATAAGTATATAGTGCAGGATTTTTACCTGACAATACGATAGAATTACTCGGAGCGAAGCTCGACTCAACATTCGTATAGCTACCACTATCCACCGACTCTTCAATTTCGTACCAACCACTGCCAACAAAACCCGTTGCAGTTTCCCAGTTGAGAGTAAAACTTCCTGAAAGGTTTACACTCGGAACCGAAACACTACCAGGAGCAGTTGGTGGTGGAGTCGTATCACAAACAGTAAAGGGAGGACACTCCTCATCGCCAGGAGGAAGGATATCGTAAGCTTTAACATCAAAGAAAACGAAGAACATGAAGCTGACTAACAGGGTATATCGAAGTAAATGCATTGTAGATCCCACAAAATTTAACTGATTACTTTCATTCCCGACAGAAACGAGAATGAGAGTTTCTTATCAAAATTAGCTTTAGTAATAAAATAGTGATTCATTAATCCTGATTTAAAGTGTTTCAACCAGGTAACATTACTTATTACAAGTTTCCTGTTCATAACAAATGAACAACTATCTTTTTACATAAATTAAAAACACTGATTCAATCAAAACTCATTATCTTTACTCTTCAAAAAAGTACAACAAAGTCAACCTGATAAAATGCTGATGTTTTGCTGATGGTGTGGAATTTCGTACAAAAAACATGAAAAAAGAGTAAATTATTTTGGAATTTAAAACATCCTCTGCCTGAAAAAACAAAAAAGAGAAACTTTATTTGAGATTCGTTTTAAATTAACACTCTTAGTTTTCAGTTGAGATAAAATACGCTCTTTTATTTTTAAAACGAAGAAGTATTTACTATTAACTCTCTTAATTTTCCAGAGGACACATCAGCAACAATTCGCAAGAAAAATAAATTTAACACTTTAACCCTGAAACCCTGAAACCCTGAAACCTGGAAACACTTATGCAAAATTAAAACCAATCACCACCGACAACTTTAGATGTTGACCTGAAGTTTAATCAAGCATGTTTGAAAACTTTAACCATCATTCAAACTGAACAACTATATTTTGAAAATTCTGCTTAAGCATCGCTACTCATTGACTAAAATAAATTAGCGCCAACAATACTAGCGCAGTTGTAAAGGTTGCTATAGCAGGTAAATTGGAAAACAATCTTATTTTTATTTCAGAATCACGCTGTTCAGTTGTTGTCGGCTCGCTATGCTGTTTAACATCCGCAATCAAGGCATAACCTACCTTAGGTTGCGTGACGATTGTATGTTGTTTTTTCGCATTATCTTGAAAAGCTTTACGAAGTTGTGCAATACATCGTTGTAACGCATTTGGAGCAACTTTCACATCGGGCCAAACTTTATCTAAGATTACCTCGTGACGAACTACCTTCCCTGGTGTTTCAGCCAGAATAAGTAACACAGTATTTTCCAATTAACAAATGAGCCTGAAAGAAGATAGAATGAGCTAAGCAATATTTCTATCTAATTCAAAGATCTGATCAAATAATATCCTTCGTTCATTTTGAAGCTTTTTTGCTGCTTCATTGTCACTCATTTC
>JBFFIY010000152.1:0-11862 GCA_041556195.1 Enterobacterales bacterium | reverse complement strand
GTATTGAGTATTGAGTATTGAGTATTGAGTATTGAGTATTGAGTATTGAGTATTGAGTATTGAGTATTGAGAAGAGTAAAATATATCTCACAAAAACGCGTGAATATTACCTGTTCACCATTTAGCTCAATTTTATTGCTAATATCTGATTACAACCCTAAACTGTAATAAACCTGAGTACCCCACCCTTCTATCCATCAAAAATAACAATAAAAAAGGTCATGACGAGTCATAAAACCAGAAATTTAAAAATAACACTCTTTATCATTTTTGCATTTTCGGGTTTCTCTGGATTGATTTATGAGTCGATCTGGACGCATTATATAAAACTGATCCTTGGTCATGCAGCCTACGCTCAAACTCTGGTACTCTCTATTTTTATGGGTGGTATGGCTATTGGAGCCAGTCTCACAGCCCGAAAAAACCAATCAATAAGTACTCCTTTAAAGTTTTATGCCATTGTTGAGCTGGTTCTTGGAATTACAGCGATTGCATTCCATACAATATTTATTGCAACAGAATCTTTATTACATGAAATCCTCATCCCTTCTATTGATTCTGTCGCTCTGATTGAAATTATGCGTTGGAGCATAGCTGCTCTACTCATTTTGCCTCAATCTATCTTACTGGGTACGACTTTTCCTCTGATCGGCATAGCCATTATACGATTAGATAAACGACATTCTGGCTCAACTTTGGGCATGCTTTATTTTACCAATAGCATAGGTGCAGCCATTGGTTTGTTAGTCAGTGCTTTTTTACTGATAAATCTGCTAGGTCTATTTGGCACCATTATGACTGCGGGGCTTATCAATATATTGATCGCTAGTGTAATTTGGCTGATAAGTAAATCTGAAAAGTTAATATATGCAAAAGAATGTAAATCATCAGCTACCTCACCAGAATCAAAACCCACCACTCACTTAACTCCAAAACCTTTAAATTCAACATCTCCCAACTGGCTTTTAGGCATTGCTTTATTGACTGGCCTCGCTTCATTTTTTTACGAAATAGGCTGGATCCGTATGCTTAGTCTTGTTTTAGGCTCTTCCATGCAAGCCTTTGAAATCATGCTCTCTGCCTTTATTACAGGCCTGGCACTAGGCGGTTTATGGATCCGTAACCGCATGAAAGGCATTGATAATCCAGCTGTTTTCCTGGGAAAAATCCAAATAGTCATGGGATTATGTGCAGTAGCAACTCTACCCTTATATAACAGCATGTTTGATTTTATGGGATTTATGATAACTAGCCTCAAGCAAACAGATGGTGGTTACATTCTGTTTAATTTGACCAGCCACTTCGTTGCCATGCTAATCATGTTTCCCGCAGCTTTTATGGCAGGTACAACCCTGCCTCTGATCACTTATACCCTATTACAATGGAAGCAGGGGGAACGTAGCATCGGGCGGGTTTATGCTTTTAATACCATAGGTGCTATTTCAGGGGTCCTACTCGCCGTACACATTGCCATGCCGCTGATAGGCACCAAAGGATTAATCATTTCAGGCGCTGTAGTCGATGTAGCTTTAGGATTGTTTCTACTGGCATATTACCTCCAAAAAAAGCCCTCAATAAATTTAAAAATTACCGGCGTGTTTGCAGTCATATCAATGCTATTAATCAGCTTTACTACGATATTTGATCTCAAAAAACTCTCTTCCGGCGTTTTTCGACATGGCAAGATTTCACATGGTGCCGATAGTAAAGTGCTTTTCTATCAGGATGGAAAAACCGCCAGCATATCTGTCATAGAAACAAATTCAGGTGCACGAGTTATTTCCACTAATGGCAAACCAGATGCCTCAATTAACCCCACTTTTAAAGCATACTCCCCTGATGAAATAACCATGATAATGTTAGCGGCTCTACCACTGGCTATTCACCCTCAAGCCAAAAAACTTGCCAACATTGGCATGGGCTCAGGACTAACAACACATACACTTTTATTTTCTCCATTGTTATCACAATTGGACACCATCGAAATTGAACCCAAGATCATTGAGGGATTGCAGCAGTTTGGCAAGACCACAGACAAAGCGCTCAACGATCCCAGAAGCAACATTATCATTGATGATGCAAAATCATTTCTTTCACGCAATAAAACTCACTACGACATCATCGTCTCAGAACCATCTAACCCCTGGGTGTCAGGAGTCGCAGGTCTTTTTTCTACTGAGTTTTATCATCATATTAATCGTTACCTGAAAGATGATGGGATTTTAGTGCAATGGCTTCAGCTTTATGAAACCAATATAGAACTCATAGCCTCCGTTTTTAAAGCTCTCGATGCAAATTTCAACGATTACGCGGTCTATGCAACAGGTAATACCGATATTATTATCGTCGCCTCAAACCAGCGAGATGTGACAAACATTGATCCATTTATTTTCAATAACAATACTTTTAGCCAACAATTATCACGCGCCAACCTCAAAAGCCCGGATGATTTTCGCAATCGTTTTATTGGAAACAAACAACTGCTGCAACCCTTCTTTAATCAACAAAATAGCCCTACCAACTCCGATTACCTGCCCTATTTAAGCCTGAACTCACCCAAAGCCCGCTTTCTCCATGAGAAATTGACTGAATTAGCTGCACTTCCCACATCTCCCTTCCCACCAGCTCAACTTATCGAGCCTATCCCCGAAAAAACGGGCGAGGGTATCTATTTTAAAGGTGATATTCATCGAAGAGCATCCAGACAAATCACAAACATGTTGCTAACGTCAGAAAAAACATCAAGCAACATGTTATCCAAAGACTCCAGAACCCAAATTACACTGATAAAAGATACACTCAAACACTGTGAACCTTTAACAAACAGACGTAGCCTATTCAATGACAGCCTGCATACCATTGCCATCAACACCCTGCCTTTTGTTAATGACGACAAGAGTAAAGTATTCTGGCAACAAATTGCCAACCACCGCTGCCTGCCAACATGGCCCGAACGAACTCGCCAATGGGTTAAACTCTATCATTCCATTATGTTAAAAGATCACCTGCAAACTGTAAGAACGGCAAGAGAACTATTACTCAAACACCCTACCTCATCTACTGAAAGATTAACCTATGTAGTAGGGGCAGCCACCTTTGCCTTCTTAAAACAGGGCCGTATTGATGAAGCACAACAATTTAGATTTGAGTTTTTCTCTCATCTGGAAAAAGAAGTAGAAATTCCGTTGTATTTAGAAATTTTGTTTGGGCAGTTGGATGTATAATATGACAAATTCAGGTTTAATTATTTAATTCTTAACAAATGGATAACTAATGAAATTAATATTTTGGGTAGATCACAATATTCTGGATGAATTCTGTATTCAACTTAGCAATGATTTTTATAAAATTTATCCATTAGAGCCTGTTGAAAATGAAAATAAAAACTTGGAAAAATTCACTAAAGCCTTGAACGTCATAAAAGATAATGTCATTAAATTTCGCCATGAAAAAAAACCAGGAATATATAAAAAAGCGTACATTGCTTATACTTTTTCTAATCAGTTAATTGACAAGGGATATGATGATGAAACCGTGGCTATAATGAAAAAAGAGGTGTTAAACCATCTTAGCGCCTAACTGCTACTTAACCTTTGATGGCAGAAATTATTCTTTGTAAAAAACCTGGTTTTTCCATATCATGTTTTGGCAAAACCCCGGATTTAATACTTTCTTTCTCTTCAAGTGCGGCAATCAAATTTTCTATATATGGCTGATAGTTTTTCCATCGGTTTACTGACTTACTGTAAAGTGACTGCCGAACCTGCCAATTACTAGCTGTATAGACTTCACGTTTAACCTTATTAAATTCGAGAAATAAATCGTGCCATGGCAAGTCACAATAATCTATCAATTGTTTTATAACAGTTTCCCTATCCTCAATCAGCATTTGATAATCTAACTCGAAAATGGTGACAGGTAACACTTTTTTCCAGTGCGCCATCAAGCGTTGATACTGTTTGTAGTAAAATAGCAAATTGTCTAAATCATAAGTGAAATCGATTTTGTTAGAAAAATTCTGAAAATAACAAGATAAAATTGTATCTAGTGCATTCCTCTTACAATGAATAATCTTTACACCAGGAAACATCTTATAAATCAAACCTAAATGTAGAAAATTCATTGGCATTTTTTCAACAGTACGAGCATTTATCTCTGCTCCAGACATATCCAGATAATCCTTCGCAAGCACAGATAAATTATCAGACGTAATAGATTTCATACATAATGGATACGGCTCAGTGGTGTTAAGAAATTTACTCATATTCCTGGTAAAGTCAGGAATAAACTGTTTCTCGCCTAATGTTTTGATGTTTAGATCTACTGAAATGATTTGCTCCGCAAGAGTCGTTCCCGATCTTGGCATACCTACAATAAAAACAGGTGATTCAGTATTTTCTGTTTGTTTGTTAACCTCCTCAAAAAACAGCTGGTCATAAGTCTCAATAATTTGATCAATATAATGAGAAAATGACGCTCTATTAAAGTTTATACTCATTAGTGCATTTGCTTTTTGGTAATGAGAAAAAGCCTTTCCCCACTCTCCAATATCATCATAGATCTTACCTAATGCAAAATGGATGTTACTCCTTTCAGATTTAGCCATAGTTTTGAGTTCAAGCAAGTTTTCAAATTGATCTATAGTTTCCTGATCCTCAATTGAAAATTTGTATATCTTAGAGAGGTTGTAAAAAGCATTAGCAAAATCAGGCTTTAGTTTGATAGCCTTTCTATACTGCTCTTCCGCCTTATTCATTTCTCCTGTTATCTGATAAATCAGACCCAATTGATTTTTAGCCACCGGGTTGTTTTTATCCATTAACACCGCTCTTTCTGCAATGCTTTTTGCATTATCAATCTGTTCCACCTTTACATAGGTTTTAGCAAGGTTGATTTTATAATTAACATCTTTTGGAGAAAGCTTAATACATTTCTTAAAGATGACTATAGACTCATCATATTTACCCTGTTGTGACAAAATAATTGCCTTACCATTGAGTGAACTAATATTTCTTGGTTTTATCTTTAAGGCTGAATTAAAACATTTGAGCGCTTCATCAGTCCTTCCCAGGTTTGAAAAACATGTACCGAGGTTAGCGTGAAAATCGCTGTTGGATGAATTTATCGCTATGGCTCTTTGAATATGTGCAATAGCATCTTCGTTATTGTCCATAGAAAGCTTAATCACACCAATAAGGTGATGTGCATCTGCAAACCGGGGTTGCTTTTCCAGGATTTGCTCAGCTAATTGCTGAGCCTGAAGAAATTTTCGTTGTGCAAAGTAGTGACTCGCCTGTTCAATCATTTGTTGGATCTGTGCCATAAATTATCTACCTTGCTAAAATTTGCTACATACCGGGGTAGTGATATTTTTATGGGAAGAATATAGACTAACACCCAGTATTCTCCCACTTTTACAGTTCTGTTTAATCAATTGTTTCAACCTCCTCTTTTAATACTTTTTTCATATACCAAAAGTTAAAACCATCGACTTGTTTCGCTCCTGCCAACTCCAGGGATTTAAGGATATCTTTTGTATTCGCCGTTTTCAGATATAATTTTGATAGTAAATAGTATTGATAGGCTTCATATCTATCAGCATGACTAACGGAGTCATCATTAACAAATTTTTTCACTTCAATGTCAAGGGACTTATATTTTTTATCTAAAAACAAATACTTAATATATTCAAAAGGATAGGTTGTTTTCGCAGTTGGCGAACTAAACACATCATCCATTATTTCTGTTTCGACAGGCGTCACCCCGGAAAACCGAAGCAATAGAAAATCTCTTTTTTTATTCGACATAGCTCCAAGCATCTGTTCCCATTTATTATACTCTTTATCTAACAGCACATAGTTATATACAGGGGAGTAAAAAGTAGAGGTTACAATCCCCTCTCTTGAAAACTCTTTATTTATGGTGGATATTAAGTCATCTGAAAATATATTCTTGATGTAATTACTATTAACAAATCTCTCTTTTCTTTTGTTGATATCATAAAAATCACTATACAAAGCATTGGCTTCCCTTACATTTGGATGAACTGTCGAAATTCTGGCTGGATAATTATCTGTGACTGGATTGATGTACTTAGTGATCTGTCTAAGGTAATCGGGATCTCCAATAAAAGTAGCAAATACCTGCTCTGAAGAATCAAATCCAAGTTTGGAAAATTCCTGGGCCATTTTTGGAGTCCATTTATCGAGCAACTGCTGCCTATTGATCTTACCCAAACCGGATTTACTTCCTATCAACATAAAATCTAATGCACTTCCATCCCATAAACTACAATCCTGAAAAACATTACAGAAAGCTTTAATAACTGCCAGAGCATCTAATTCAGTCAGCGAATGTAATGGAAGCCAATAAGAAGTTACGCCTTGAGGTTTCAAAGCATCATAGATCAATTGGAAATATTCCTGGGTATACAAATTAACTACACCTGCTAATTTAGGTGGTGGAGGTTCAGCGGTAATAAGATCATATTTTGACCTTGTGGTTTGTAGAAAAAATCGACCGTCTTCAACATGTGCAGAGGTTCGCTCATCCCTTAAAGGATAAAACCCGGTGCCATCGTGTACAACATGACTCATTTCCAAAATATTAGGTGACAATTCAACCAAATCGAAATGCTTCAGATCTGGAAGCATGATGACAGATTCAGCGGTAGTACCAACCCCATAACTGATTTGCAGCACATCGTTTATTTTACCTGGCAATAAATAAGGGAGATATGAATACAAACGCATGTAACGTTGAGCTGGTAGCGAGGTTCCTGACATTGAATGATTATTGGTAACCAATCGCACCGATGATCGTTGACCAAGACTTGTAGTTTCCAAATAGGCAATGGTTTGATTTAATCCTTCATGAAATGCCACAACCTTTGTTCCCGAATAGGCATATGAATAAACCCTGTCGAAAGATTTAATCATCAAGCCCCGTGGAAAGATGGTAATGATAACTAAAACCATCACAAACACAGAAATAACCTGTATTTTTTTGCGTTCAATCAACAACAGGCTAACTAACAGGTAAGCTAAAACAATAACCAACATAGAATATTCTATGCCCAATTGCGGGAGCAGGTAAAATGAGGCTATTGCAGAGCCAACAAAAGCGCCAATGGTGTTGGCCAGAGTGAGATAACCGGAAGACGAAGTAGTAATACGATTTTTTCTATAAATACATTCTCCTAACAAAGGGAAAATCATGCCGGAAATCAGACTTGTTGGAAAAATTAATAGACTTGCTCCCACAACAAAATAAAAAATATGACTACGAATTTCCAGCAGATATAAATCAAAATACCAGTAAAATAGATAATACCCTGCCAAAGTCGCAAGAGAAGCAATGATAGGCGCTAACCAGGTTAGTTGACCTATATGATTAGCCTGTAACTTTAACCGTGAAACAAGAAGACCACCCAGTCCTATACCCGCAAGAACAACCGCAAGCATAACTGCAAAAACCAGACTGGATGCTTCACGGGCTACTAATAAATACCTGAACCAGACTATCTCCAAAGCCAGCAATAACAAACCAGCAAAAAAAGCAGATAACAGGTACCTGCTGATATTTTTCTGCAGCTTTCCTTTTTCATTTTTATCAACAACTTTTCCTTTCTTAGAAAAATATTTAAGCATGATTAAAACAACGATAAAGTTTAGAACACAGGCTATTGCAGCTGCACTAATGATCCCAACATAACGGATCAAAATAAATTCGGTAATTAACACACCAAAAACAGCACCAATAGTATTCCAACCATACAATCTGGAAATAGAATTTATAAAAGAACCTTCATATTGTTTTAACAATTTTTGCATAACAGGCAATGTTGCTCCTATTGCCGTAGCGGGTAATATTAAAAACAAACAGGCAACAACAAACCGACCAACAGATAAAATTCCCTGTTCCTCACTCAAATCGGCAAGTAATGAACCAACTAAAGGGGAAATTATCGGTAATAATAAAATGACCACAAAACCTGAGACACCTATCACAGCCTCTATTGTCAGATAATACCTGGCTGGATTGTTCACCTTATGACCATAATTAGCCATTAAACCATTACCAATTGCCAGACCTCCCATAAAAGCCATCAAAACAGCAGCAGCACTCCAGACAGAAGAACCTAATACAGTGCCGGCGACTCGAAACCAGACAGTCTCAAAAATCAAAGCAGAACAGCCAGACAGAAAAAAGACTGTTGATATAATTAAAATTGCTTTTTTATCATTCATAAATAATTGGAAACCTAGCCGTACTCTATAATATTGGGATTAACTTACTTAATGCTTAAAAGCATTATATGACTAATAAATTCTTTTCATTCTCAAGATATACCCGTTATCATAAGCTATATTGTTTCTGTCTTTCTACAACTATTGAAAAGAAGATATTAATGAAAAGTCCAGATATTAGCCCTGAATATATCAATAAACTAAAAATCACGCTCTTTTTTATTTTTGCACTTTCAGGGTTTTCCGGACTGATTTATGAGTCTATCTGGACCCATTATATTAAACTCATTCTCGGCCATGCAGCTTATGCGCAAACATTGGTGCTTTCCATTTTTATGGGGGGTATGGCTATTGGTGCCTGGCTCACAGCGCGAAAAAACAAACCGATAAACTCGCCACTAAAAACTTACGCTATAGTCGAAGGCGTTATAGGGCTTCTCGCTATTGTATTTCATGGGGTCTTTGTCTCAACAGAATCCCTGCTACATGAAACCCTGATCCCGGCCATTGATTCGGTTGTTTTGATTGAGATCATGCGCTGGAGCGTGGCGGCTATTCTTATACTTCCCCAGTCCATTTTACTGGGTACAACCTTTCCCTTAATTGGCACAGCCATTATCCGTCTAGATAAACAACATTCCGGCTCCACTCTGGGTATGCTCTACTTTACCAATAGTATAGGTGCCGCCATTGGTGTGTTGGTGAGTGCATTTATTCTTATTAGCCTCGTAGGATTACCAGGCACTATTATGACAGCTGGATTGCTTAATATATTTATTGCCATTGTTGTGTGGGGTTTAAGTAAAAGGGAAATTACATTAGACCCAATCAAACCAGATAACCAGGCCAAACCAGATAACGAGGCCAAACCAGACAACCAGCTCAAACCAAACGAGCAAATCCCTGAAGCACCTACAGTTTCAACCACTGGCATGGACAATATCCAGCTCTCACCAAATTGGCTATTCTCTATCGCCCTGTTAACAGGTCTGGCATCGTTTTTTTATGAAATTGGCTGGATCAGAATGTTGAGTCTGGTTTTAGGCTCTTCCATGCAAGCTTTCGAACTGATGCTTTCAGCCTTTATTACAGGACTAGCCTTTGGCGGACTCTGGATCAAAAACCGTATAGCCAAATCTGACAATCCTGCTCAATTACTAGGCAAAATTCAAATCATTATGGGGTTGTGTGCTATTGCTACCTTACCTCTATACAACTACATGTTTGATTTTATGGGGTTTATGATTCATAGCTTACAAAAAACAGATGGGGGTTATATTTTATTTAATTTATCCAGTCATCTTATTGCCATGCTGATCATGATCCCTGCCTCATTTATGGCTGGTACAACTCTGCCACTTATTACTTTCACTTTACTTAAATTGAAACAGGGTGAGGCGAGTATTGGGCGTGTTTATGCATTTAATACCGTTGGCGCCATTGTGGGTATATTGTTAGCTATACATATTGGAATGCCTTTAGTAGGAACTAAAGGTTTAATCATTGCCGGGGCAGTTGTAGATCTCAGTCTTGGATTATTTCTTCTTACACTCTTTGTAAAAAACAAATCTTCAAGACAGGTTCAATTAGCCAGAAGCATGGTTTTAGTAATGTTCGTATTTGTTGTTTTTTCTACTCAATTTGATCAAAGAAAACTTGTTTCAGGTGTTTATCGTCACGGCAGGATCTCCCCGTCATCCGATATAGAAGTACTTTTTTATCAAGATGGAAAAACCGCCAGTATTTCTGTTATAAAAGACAAACCTGGAAAAATTGCCATCTCAACCAATGGCAAACCTGATGCTGCGATCTCACCTGATGATCAAGATTACTCTCAGGATGAGATCACCATGATTATGCTAGGCTCCCTTCCACTCGCAATTCACCCGCAAGCAAAAATACTGGCTAATATTGGTATGGGTTCCGGGCTTACCACACACACGTTGCTAACTTCACCTCAGCTCTCACAGCTAACCACCATTGAAATAGAACCCGCCATCATTGAAGGTATAAAACAATTTGGCAAAACAACTGAAAAAGCATTAACCGATCCAAGAAGCACTATTGTTATTGATGATGCAAAATCATTTTTTTCACGTAATAAAATCCAATATGACATTATTGTTTCCGAGCCATCTAATCCATGGGTTTCCGGCGTTGCAGGATTATTTTCAACAGAGTTTTATCGCCATATCAATCGTTATTTAAAAGAGGATGGCATTCTTGTTCAATGGTTACAGCTCTATGAAACAAACAAAACCCTGATCTCTTCAGTATTCATGGCTATTAATGAAAATTTCCAGGACTATGCAGTTTACACTACAGGGGGTGGAGATCTGATCATAGTAGCCTCTAATGGCCGAGATCTCACTCACATTGAAGCCAGCATTTTTAATAACCAAAATTTTAGCCAACAACTGGCTCGAGTCAATATTAAAAGTCCTGAAGATTTTTCTGCGCGTTTTGTTGGAACCAGACAACTACTCCAACCCGTTTTTAATTTGTCCAATGCTCCTACCAACTCTGATTATTTTCCATATTTAAGTCTTAATGCGCCCAGAGCCAGGTTTATGAGAACAAATGCTAATGAATTTGGTGCTCTGCCAAGTTCTCCATTTCCTCCCTCGCATATTGCAAAACCTATTTTAAGCAGAGAAAGTGCCGGGCTTTATTTTAAAGGAGATATTTTTAAAAGAGCGACTAAACAGGTAGCAGACATGCTGTTAAAACCTGAGGCTAACTCGCGCAAATTATTATCCATTGACCTGCAAACTAAAACTCTTTTAGTTAAGAATGTGCTAAGTCATTGCGTATCTCTATTAAACAACCAGGAGATATTTAATAATAGCTTATATGAAATTGCAAAACTCACACTCCCTTTTGCAGAGATAAGTGACATCAAAATATTCTGGCAACAACTTGCTCAACATAACTGTTTAACAATATGGCCTGATAACACTCAAGATTGGATAAAACTCTACGTCTCCATTTCGGAAAAAAAGGATGATGAGACTATATTAGCAGCAATAAAAATCCTATCTAAACATTCAGATATTTCTTCTTCAAGAATCATTTTTACATTGGGAGCATCCATTACAGCTTTTATCAGGCAAGGAAGGTTTGAAGAGGCAATTCAATTCAGAAATGGTTTTTATTCAACTATAAAAACTCGACTGGATATTCCACTGTATTTAAAGATCCTATTTGCACAGCTAGATATTTATGAAAGAGAAAATTCTATTAAATAGAGCTTTTATTCTTAGTTAATAATAATAGACCACAGGGTAAGGTCACCATACTTAATACCGTAAAATAGGCAACAGTTAAGGCTATCCCCTGTTCCACTGGATAACCATAACCAGACAACATAACAACTATAGCCCCTTCCCTTACGCCAAGACCACCAACACTAATAGGTAGGGCTGCAGCTATGAAACTCACTGGAACAACAACCAGCAGATTTACTAACTGCATATCAAAATTTAGAGAAACAGCTAAAAAAAAGTAACATGCTATTATGCAAAATGTACTGAGAAAACTTAGTAATATAGCGAAAACAACATTTTTCGGGTTGTTTCGTATAACTAGAAAAAACTCTTTTAGAGCTCTTGAT
>JBFFIY010000151.1:0-11927 GCA_041556195.1 Enterobacterales bacterium | reverse complement strand
TTGCCTGGGCACCAGAGCCAACATCCATAATTTTGGCCAGATAAAAACATTAATAATTACAACCAGCCACATGGCTAACCAGAGCAAATAAACTGGTCTGTTTTTTTGCATCCAGCGTTTCATGAATGGAAAATCATTTCCGCTTAGCTTCAAATACAGCCATTTGTTCAGGAGTTGCAGGTGTTTGATGATTGGTTTTCCACTCATCATAGGTCATGCCATAAACTCTCTCTCTGGCGGCATCATAATCAACCTCAACACCTCGTTCACTTGCCTCTGCCATGTACCATTTAGATAAGCAGTTTCGGCAGAAATCAGCCAAAATCATCAAATCAATATTCTGTACTTCTTTGTGATCATCAAGGTGCTTTAAAAAACGTCTGAAAACTGCCGCTTCTATTTCAGTGTTGGTGGATGTATTCATGATTTTTTCCTGTAAAAATTGTCTGTGTTAATAATTCTAAAACCAGTTCGTTAGCTAGTTCATCAAATCATCGATGATTTGCTTGAGTTGGCTCACTTCATGTTGCAGCTCATCAACCTTCGCTTCCAGAGTGTTTATTCTTTCATTGTCGAAAGGACTTTGTGAGTCGTTTTCAGATTGAGAGGATACAATATTCTGATTTGCTTCAGCAGCTACTTTTAACTCTGTACCATCACCAAATAGATGGGCATATCTGCAAGCACTTTTACCAGGTTCCCGTTCCAGCCGAACAACGAGTGGGTCTTGTTCTTTTGCCATCATTTCAGTTAAAACCTGATCAACCTCATGAACATCATTAAAATCACATAATCGATTTGTTCGTGTTCTAAGTTCACCTGGAGTTTGTGGGCCTCTTAAAAACATCACACATAAAATAGCTAATTCTTGATCTGAAAATTGTAGTGTTCCAAATTCTGTATTGCAAAACCGATGCTTATACTTAACCACACGACTTCCAAAACCTGAGTCACCACGTACCATTCGCATTTGGGTCAATTCATCCAATGTTTTCTGAACGCTTTCTTCACTCAGGGATAATACGGGATCCCGGTTACTTTTTTGATTGCAGGCATTGGTCAGGCTGTTTAAAGAAAGCGGATAATGTTCTGGAGTGGTTATCATTTTTTCAATCAAACAACCGATAACACGGAGTTGATTAGAGGTTAGTTTTTGTTCCATAAATCAATCTCCCGTTTAACATTTGTTTATTAATATGCAAAAAGCCTATGCGCGAGACATAAATTTGTTGGTAACAGTATTAATTTTAACCGTATCCCCCAATTCGATATATTCTGGTACTTGAATTTCCAGCCCTGTAGCAAAACGAGCGGGTTTAGTTCTTCCGGTAGCAGATGCACCTTTGATAGAGGGATCGGTTTCAATAATCTCCATAGTAATGGATTGAGGTAATTCAATACCCAAAACCTCATCATCGGAAAATAAAGCGACAATGCCTTCCATACCTTCTGTTAAATACTCAAGTTGTCCCTCTAACTCTGCTTTATCAATATTGTATTGGCTATAATCTTCCATGTTCATAAAAACAAGCGCATCACCATCTAAATAGGAATATTGAACCGCAACTCGCTGACAGTCTGCCTCTTTCACAAACTCATCCGCTTTAAATGACATATCAAGTTTTTGTCTGGTTTTAAGATTATTAAAACGAATTTTATAAAGGGTCTGCGCACCCCGTGAAGATGGACTTTTACAGTCAATGGTTTTAACCACATGAGGTATACCATTGAGTTCTACCACTTCACCTTTTTTTAAATCACCAGCTTTTGGCATCGTTCTTTCCTATCTATATTTATGAAATTGACCTGATTATACCCCTAATCATTCAAGATGCCAGTTTCAGAGTGGCAGAGCTTTGCCAATTCTTATAACAGTAAACTCAGTTTAAAATTAAGCTGTCATATAAAAAGAAACAGCGCAATCAACAGGGTTAGACTGTAATAAATTCTGGGTAACCACTCATCAAAGGTTTTAATTTTAAGGGCTATCTCATCGCTTTCAAGCCTTAAGTAATTATTGAGGCTATCGTTCCAGTTGCCTGTATTTTCTCCAGTGACCAGGTTTTGCTTTAAAAACGGAGTGAAAATCAGTCCTGCAGAAGATAAGGACTCAGTCATTCCTTCACCTTTTTGCACCAAAGACAGACACTTTTTGATGTTTTTCTGATAACTGGATACATTCATTAATGACTTCATCTGCCGAATGGCTGATAAAAAATCTACACCTGCTTCCAATTGCCAGGCTAATAATCGATACCAATAGAGTTCAAAGAAGCGTTGATATAAGCTATTATTGGAAAAACCATAAGCCCACCCCAACGCCAGCCATCTGGAACTATCTCGTTTAAGTAAATAAATCACCCAATAACTCACCAGGCCATAAAACAATAGCTCAACAATAAAATCACCCAAGCCTTCAATAAAACTTAACTGGGCGGAACCCATCACATTTTTTGAGAATTTAGCCAGCATCGCTACCACAAAAATGGCGTAGGAGAGCAACAACTTTGATTTTAAACGTCCAATCCTGATTTTTCGTTGCTCGTATCGTTTAGCAATTGACTTTAGAGCTTTTGGTAGCTCACCTGCTTTCTCTCCAACGGCAAGGGTTTCAAGTTCTTCATGATTAATTAATCTGGTCTGGGCAAATGCTTGAGCAAATGAACGGCCTCTTGCCAATTGAGCGACAACAGTTGTTAAGGTTCGAGTAGACCGTTCTTTAGAAGTTTGTAGGCGTGAAACCGCATCTTTCACAGACAATCCAGCATCTAAAAGTGTAGCTAACTCTCTAAAAAAACGTCCATTTTCTAATGAATTATTTTTATTATTTGCAAACAAAAAAGATCCTCTTTAACAAAACGTCAGATCAGGGTAATTTAGTATTTTTATTACGCTTAATTTATCATAACAGAGATTAGCGCCTGTTGATCTTTCATATTTATCACTGCTGGAGGCTATTTTTTGTCCAGCACCAAAAGTAGGCGCTTCAGGTGAGGCGGTAGGAGTGTAGCATATACCCGTGACACCTGCATTTCCAGGTATCACGGGTATAGTTATTCGATCTGAGTGGCTGACAACACAACAAGGCAGAAAAATAGCCCCAACCGAAGGGTTGGGGCAAATATGGAAGGTCAACAAGCTCTGGTCAGCCCTTAAAAAGCGCTGACTAAATTACCTCATAAACTCCAACGGTTGGAATCAACAGAGAACACATTTAAAACAGCCGTTGTCACTCCATTTTGAACCATGAGAGAAGGAAGGTTGCTGTCCATATCAAATCCGTAATAACCTATATCGGGAATACCATCACCGGACATATCATTAATGATGTGAAATGAAATAATATCCGATTGTTCAGGATGAGCCGAAATGGTTCTAATCATATTATTTGACTCACCATCTAACACTACCAATGATGCAAGGTTACCATTAGTACTATCCAGACTGTAAAAACCCACTTCAGCGATGCCATCTCCGGTCATATCATCAATGATATGCACAGATTGAACATCCCAACGTGCAGAACCAGGTGAATAGGTTTTAATCAAGCTACGTGAAGCACCGTTATAAACCAATAAGGAAGGTTTATTATTTTTCTTGCTATCTAAACTATAAAAACCAATATCAGCAATACCATCTCCAGTTATGTCATCAAAAATATGCACCGACTGCACAATCCAACGACCAGACTTAACGGTAATAGTTTTTAACTGGTTATTTGTGAATCCATCGAGAATCGCAAAAACGGGCTTATCTCCTTTGTTCCTGTCTATGCTATAAAAACCTACTTCAGGAACAGTATCGCCAGTCATATCATTGAGAATATGAACAGATTGCACATCCCAACGATTTGAGTTTAATGAAAATGTTCTCAACAAAGCACCTGTTACACCATCTTGAACAACAAGAGCAGGAACATTACTCTTATCCAGATCGAAACTATAAAACCCGACTTCTGCTATACCATCTCCCGTCATATCATTGATTATATGTAGCGATTGAGCATTCCAACGCTCTGGATCAATTGTAAATGTCATTGACAACTGGGTTGTTTGACCATCAAATACCATGAGAGTCGGGGTATTGTTATTTGCACTATCGAAACTATAAAAACCCACTTCATCAATACCGTCTCCTGACATATCGCCCATATCATGAACGGACTTGCTACCTGGGGTGGCAGTAAAGGTTCTTACCCAATTGCTGGTTAAGCCATCTTGCACCACTAATGAAGGACGATTGTTGTTTAACAAATCTAAACTGTAAAAACCTATCTCGGGAATATCGTCTCCTGTCAAATCACCCAGAATTTGCATAGAGCCTGTAACTGTCGATAAGGATGCATTTAAAGGGTCAAAATCAATATTATCATTTACACCATCACCATCGCTATCAGCCAGTGTAGGATTTGTTCCCAGCTCCATTTCTTCCAGGTTGGTAAGATTATCGCCATCAACATCACTTGCAGCATCGTTAACAAAGGGATCTAAGCCAAAATCTATTTCAAATGCATCTCCAAGGCCATCGCCATCAGTGTCATTATTGTTAGGATCCGTGCCAGCATTAAACTCATCAAGATTGGTTAAACCATCGGAGTCAGAATCAGACATGGCATCCAATGTATCAAGGGGATTAAAACCATTGGCCACTTCAAATCCATCGTCCATACCGTCAGCATCGCTATCATTATTATTGGGGTCGGTACCCATTTGTAGTTCAACCAAATCTGTTAAACCATCATTGTCACTATCACCGGTATTATCAATTTCTAAAGCTGTAATAATTGCAGTGGCCGCACTGGAAACTATCTCAAGATTTCCTGAACCATCTGTATAACTGGCTTCAACGGTTAATCTATGATCCACATCGGCATTGTTCAGGACATAACTATCACCTGTTGCAATTTCAACTCCATCACGCTTCCAGGTATAACTAATTACACCCATACCATCTGCATCAGCAAGAGTATTACTTGCGATTAGTGTTTGATCTTCAGTGAATGTACCGGAAATAACAACCATTCCAGTAGGTGAATTTGTCATTTGAGACAATGCACCTTCACAGTAATAGTTTGTTGAAAAATTTATTCCTTCGGTTACTACACCATAGGCGCAATTCATAGTACTAAAATTATCCGCAGAATTGATTGTAAGCGTATCAATAGCGTTGTCTAAAATCATATCAAAATCGAAAACCTGGTTAGCTACTAATGTGCCAGTGCAGGCGAAACGACGATTCATATTAACAGCCGCAATTGCACAGGAAGCATCCATCAGTTCAGTCCGAATAGCAGCTTGAACATCATCAACATTATCAATATTTAGAGTATTAAGAGCTGGTACTTGAATGCTCATGAAACCATCCATTAGCTCCAGCTTTGTGATCTGTGCATCAAGAAACATATTATAGTTAGTTTGTAATCCTGCATCACCGGACATCTCAGCTACTTTAGCATCAAAACCAGCTATATCGTTGCTGCGTACCAGCTTATAAAGTTCTGTAATTAACTCAGGATTGTTTTCACTCAGATAATTAAAAAATAAAGCAGAATAACGATAAAACTTAAACCCACTGCTGTAGCTAGAGTTCATCACATCCGACACAGTTAAACGGTTTACACCATCGTTAGCGATTTGTTGCACCATATTTTTTCGCACCGATACGCCATTGCTCTGGGTTGAACCAGCAAAATACTCTGCACTTCCTTCATCAAACCATACCAGTCGATTATTACTGTAAAATTCAGTATTTCCCCACATACCATCTACTGCAAAACGACCATTCAGGTAGTGAACGTATTCATGACGAAATAATTCTTCAAGGCTATAGATACTTTCTTGTTCGGTACGCTGGTAAGTGAAGAATTGGCCCCATTGTTCAATGTAAATTCCACCATTATTAGAGTTCAATCCAAATAGGAAACCTTGAAAATTTACATAGTCATCACGCGAACCATAGATAAACATTGTCAAAACCTGATTCGGATCCATATCAATAGCAGTCAGATCCTGTTTTTCACGTTTAAACTGTGCTTCCACCTGCTTCTGTGCATGATAAAGTTCTTGTGCAACTGATTCATCAACTGCTGTACGAATAATTAAATTACCATCATCAAAAGTGTAAGTATTAGGAAATAGTAGTTCATTTAACTCTGCTTCAAGATCTTCACGACAAATGCCAACAAATTTAGAACAATCTCCATAATATAAAATTCCATTAACAGCCTGAAACCAGGGTAAGGACAGACGCTCATACTTATTCAACAATTGAACAGTTGCAGCTTCAGCATCAGCAAAATGATTACTGTAACTCATCAGGCGACTTAATTCACCGATAGCATTATTATGACTGTTAGCATAATAACCTGCTGGTATATTGGAGCCATTACCCCATGCTTGTAAAAATTCTAAACGATCTACAGCATTTTTAAAATGTGATACAATCCCGACTTTAGCATTCATGGCATCACGAAATGTTTGGCTATTATTATTTTGTCTGTAAAAGGTGTAGTGTATCGAATATAAAACATTTAGGTGAGTGGAATTAGTAGTACCCTGGATCTTGGGGAAGGTATCCATTAATTTCAATAAATCATCAATATAATTAATTGTGAATCCAGCTCCATCCATTAAGCTAACTAATTGAAAAACAACTTTACTATGTTCAGTAGTATTATCGGTTAAAAACAAATCATTACCAATAAATGCAGCAATACCCTTATTAATTGCTGTAGCGACTAACGAAGTCCAGGATAGCTCATTTGGGTAATAAAAATTAATAACATAGGCTGCCCTGGCAAATGCCAGAATTTTATCCATACCCTGACGATCACTACCTTGATAAGAATTAGAACGAAGAGTGATTTCATTGCCCAGATAAATCATATTTTCTTCACTATATAAAGCAAATGTATTTAAATTAGCGGAGAAAAAATCTGGGTAAGATGAAACTGAATTATGACTTACAATATAATTAACCAGGTCACTTCCTGAAAACTGCAACGCATCAACTACGGAAGGAGTCGTACTGACTGACGTTGCTGATTGTAAAGAGTCCGTTTTTGCCTGAATATCTTTTTTGATTGATTTAACTTGCTGAGTTTTCTGTTTATGAAAGAGAGGAATAGTAGAGTTCTTTAATTGTTTCGAGTCAAAACTCATTTTATCACTGTTGTTAATCCTGCGTGAAACATCATGTTCAAAGTGATCAACGTCCTCTGTTTTAATGTTGTTTTGAGGCATTAACGAAATAGCTTTTTGAGGAGCTATTGTTTCAGCCAAAAGATTCTTACCCGATAAAGAAAAAATACCAATAATTACAAAGACAAAAAGCAATTTTATATTGCTGGAATTAAAACACATTACAAACCCCATCGTGTTAATTAGTTGAGATATATCAATTTACTCAACTATACTGCTAACCAAATAAAATCTTTACACCCCTTTCGGTAACCGTTCGACCTATATCTACAGTAGACAGAGGTACTGGCTTTGCGTCATCACGTCACCATGATTTTGCTATTATCGTAGAGCTGAAATCTCAACATTTGATACTGGTTGAAATAAAACTTTAACGATGGTGAAAGATACTTCTTTCTCGCTTAGAAAACCTCAGTTATAAATCAAGCTTTCTCACGAGACACTCTCGCTTGGAACTATGTACATTAAATCAAATCCTGTTTTTTTATGCCGTGACCTACTTCACGCTTTCTTTGTTATTATCGGGCTTATTTTTCATGTAAAACCCAGATAATAAACAGCCTGAAAAACAGCCCCGAACTTAAGCTTATTTCTCCTAAATAAAATCTAAATAATTGACAGTACAAGTTGGCTTAAAGAAGGAGCAACCTTAGTGAGGAACCTGACTATTTCGACAACAAAAACACTACACTAATAGCGTTAAAATTCAAACAGATAGCCTTCAAAACAAGACCCAAGTGACTAAACCGAGAATGCGTAAGGAATTTTTTATATATTCTCAATCCTTTTAAAATGGAATATCATTGTTTTTTTTATGCCATTTCAGTTGCAATAAAATCTGATAAAAGAAGAAAAAACCGAATTATTTTGTTTACAAATTTTTACAATTAAAAACTGTTAATTTGAATTGGTTTAATAAATGGTTTGAGATGTTGAAAAAGTAGAGTTACTCTGGTTGCGTCAGAGCACGCCTTTTGGTTGTTTTTTAGGTTTTGGATTTCTAACAAAATTTACAGGTCTAAATTTCGAGGTGTAGATTGAGTTATTGTGGTATCAATCATGTCCAATGTCATTGCCTGATATTTTATAAGCATTATAACTAAGATCGTTATTTGTAAAAAATGCCCCATAACAGCATCATGGTTCAAATATAATAAGACCTGACTCCATTCCAGCTACAAACACTCTGTTGGAAACCACATGTATTTTTGCAGCACTTGCTGGCAAAAGATGAACTGAAATATGTTTTGGAGCATCAGGCTTACTTACATCAATGACTCTAACCGTATCTGAATCGATTAGATATGCCCGATCTCCTACTTCACTAACATTATTCGCTCTTCTGGTTGTTTGAAAATGTCCAATTTCCTGTGGCTCCTCAGGATTCGATATATCAATAATACTAACGCCCGAATAACCCGCCGCCAATAGCGCGTAATTCCCTCTAATGGTAACTCCGCGAACGTCAAACTTTTTATTCTTTGATTTATATGCCGAAACAACTATAGGTTTACTCGGTTTAGAAATATCAATCACAACCAGACCAAATTTTCCTGCTGCCAAATAAGCGTAGCTACCCTGTACAAAGACCTCATAGGCGTAACCGTCAACCTCTACTGAGGAAATTTCCTTTGGTGACGCGGGATCTAACAAATCTAATATTCGTAAACCGCCCTCACCATCAGCAATATAAACCAGCCTTTCAGTTGCATACAAACCTTCTGCGTATCCTGGAGTATTAAGCGACGATACCAGTTCAGGTTTTGCAGGATTCGATACATCAACTAACTTATAACCAGCCCAATCATCCGCGATATGAGCGTAGTTATCGAAAACATCAACATCCATTGCTCGATATGTTTTTAGTTCCGATAGTGTTTTTGTATTACTACTATCAGAGACATCAACTATTTTTAGCCCTCTATAGCCATTAGCAATAAAGGCAATCTGATCTTTAGCATCAACCCCCCTTACGTGGCCCGCAGCAGAAAAATGCTTAGTAACAAAGGGCTTATTGGGATCTCTTAAATCCAAAACTTCCAACCCTTGATCACCATGTGCTAAATAAGCAATATTGTTGTCAATAGTTACAGACTCTGAGCAGGTTGTATCCCACCAGGAGCCTAGTTTAGCTGGTTTTTCAGGATTACTGACATCCACAACAATCAGGCCAGCATCGTTCGCAACGCCTGCGACATAAACCAGGTTACCTTCCACCCTTACTCTTTCCGCACCATAGCGCAACGGCTCAGCTGCAATTAACACTGGATTGTCCTTTTTTGTCACATCGAATATTGTTAAGCTCGGTTTAACATCATCCATATTAACCACGTAGGCATACCGGTCATCGGCATCAATACCGGCGGCTCTCCCAGAAATTTTGTGAGAACCTAATATCTTCGAAGAGCGTGGTTCTGAGACATCAACTATTTGCAACCCTTCTTGTCCCGCAGCAATAAAGGCGATGGAGTTTTTAACGACTACATCCAGAGCATAACCATGAGACTTAACACTATTAAGCAAAACAGGAGAATCTTGATCAGATACATCTATAATGTGAACGCCATTCCAACCTGCGGCAATATAAATCCTTTTATTTTCATAGTTTATCGCTTTTACTTCACTACTTAGATGGATCTTTCCTCTGAGTTTCGGTTTTTGTGGTTTTTTTACGTCAATAATACGCAGCCAGCCCGAACCATCAGCAATATATATAAACTGTTTAACAATTATCATATCTCTAACAACACCATCCGTAGCAATTGAGGACACTTCCTTCCATGCAATGGCATTACCAGATAAATCTTTTTCGACTTTTACTACTCTAATAGTCCCCGAAGAACCAAAATAGAGGTAATTCCCTGATGTTGCGCTGGCAAAAACAGGGCCTTGATTCCATCGTCCAATCATTGATAGATCAAGTGGGGATGCTAATTTAGCAGGAGAACTTAGTGGGGCGGAATAAACTGTTGACGATAAGCTTACCGAACTGACAAGTAGCGTAATAATCATTGCCCAAAGTTTAATCCATTTTCTAGCAACAAATAAATCCTTCATTCGCGTTTCACCTTTAATATCTGTTTGATTGATTGTTTATATAGCCATAAAAAAAACCCAGCTAAAGCCAGACTTTTAATACAGCCCTATCTAACAATAAACTCTTTGTTAGATAGGGCATTCTTCCTCCATCAGGCAATTAATGCTAACTTTCAATCAACAAGCAAGCCGTTGCGCCAACAAAACTACCTTGACCATCATCTGTTTTAATAAACACACTCAGGCTATCAAAGTCTTCTAATACACCTGCTGCTATGCCACTACAAACAGTTTTATCTTCTTTTGGAGCAGCTGGAGTTAGGTTGCAAGTTCCTAATGGTAAACCTTTGTTATCAGGTCCGTCATGATAAATCCAGGCCTGACCTGAACGAGCCGTATTACCTTGAGCTGCTTTAACCACAAAGTCCTGCACAATAGCACCTTGAAGAAATGGAACAACCACACCTACTTCAACGTGATCACCACCTTGTTGACCCAAGCCCATGTACTTACCCTGGGAACCAATAGTTTGGTCAGTAGCAAAACAAAGTAGGTTAGAACCGCCACCTGCTGGACCAGTATCACCTTTAGGACCAGTATCACCGATTTTACCTTGTGGACCTTGTGCACCAGTATCACCTGTATCACCTTGAGGACCTTGAGGGCCTAAAGGTCCTAATGGACCAGTTGGGCCTTGAGGACCAGTATCACCTAACTTACCTTGTGGACCTTGTGCTCCGGTATCACCGAGCTTACCCTGTGGACCTTGTGCACCAGTATCACCTAACTTACCCTGTGGACCTTGAGCTCCGGTATCACCGAGCTTACCCTGTGGACCTTGAGCTCCGGTATCACCTAACTTACCCTGTGGACCTTGAGCTCCGGTATCACCGAGCTTACCTTGTGGACCTTGTGCACCAGTATCACCAAGCTTACCCTGTGGACCTTGAGCTCCGGTATCACCTTGAGGGCCTAAAGGCCCTAATGGACCAGTTGGGCCTTGAGGACCAGTATCACCTAACTTACCTTGTGGACCTTGTGCTCCGGTATCACCTAACTTACCTTGTGGACCTTGAGCTCCGGTATCACCTAACTTACCTTGTGGACCTTGAGCTCCAGTATCACCTAACTTACCCTGTGGACCTTGAGCTCCGGTATCACCGAGCTTACCCTGTGGACCTTGTGCACCAGTATCACCAAGCTTACCCTGTGGACCTTGAGCTCCGGTATCACCTTGAGGGCCTAAAGGTCCTAATGGACCGGTTGGGCCTTGAGGACCAGTATCACCTAACTTACCTTGTGGACCTTGTGCTCCGGTATCACCGAGCTTACCTTGTGGACCTTGTGCACCAGTATCACCAAGCTTACCCTGTGGACCTTGAGCTCCGGTATCACCGAGCTTACCCTGTGGACCTTGAGCTCCTGTATCACCGATCTTACCTTGAACACCTTGAGCTCCAGTATCACCTAACTTACCCTGTGGACCTTGAGCTCCGGTATCACCGAGCTTACCCTGTGCACCTTGAGCTCCTGTATCACCGATCTTACCTTGAACACCTTGAGCTCCAGTATCACCTATCTTACCCTGTGGACCTTGATCACCGGTATCACCGATCTTACCTTGAACACCTTGGGCTCCAGTATCACCGATCTTACCTTGAACACCTTGAGCTCCAGTATCACCAAGCTTAC
>JBFFIY010000150.1:0-11973 GCA_041556195.1 Enterobacterales bacterium | reverse complement strand
GGGCACCCAGCAAAATTGACCTTCGGCAACCCAAAAAATTGTGGCTTCTTAACGGGTCGCTTCAAAGTGCGTCCTGCACTCTCCGCTCAAATTGACGTCCTGTCAATTTGCCCCTAAAGCCAAAATTTTATGGGCAATTTTGAAGGGGGATCTTTCAGTTAGCACTTTCATGGGGAATTTCATTGCTAGTATGTTTGAATTATTTTTAATGTATGTCTTTTTCTTTAGGGTAAAAAAGAACTAGCCCAATGTGTGGACTGAAATCATGTTCACGATGGCCAGAATACGTGTTCACCATCACCAGAATATGCACTTGGATGCGAATAATTTGAAAATGCATAAATTTTCCAACTTTAGGCGACAACTAGCTTGAAAGCTACCGCAACATAAGGGTGTCCTACAGAGCTACAGAGCTTTCTTCAAGTGCCTGTCCTAGCTGTACTTCCAGCAACTCTAAATGTTCATTTTCCAAAATAATTAGCTTGTTTGAACCATTAGATGAGTTCAGGTTGAACCGTAGATGATGGATATTCCGAGCATTAGTGGCACCAATAGCGTTACTGCCACATTAGCTCCAAGATATTGTGGATGCAATCCAATATTTTGCCCATATTTTATCGCTCCACTTAAAGCAAACAAGGCAAGTGGCATTGGTAGAAGTGCGATTAAACTTAATCTGGGCAATAAGCCTGTTAGCACGTAGATTAAAATGATAGCGACGGATGCCAGTGCAAATAAAGCATAAACTGAATTGCAACGATTCACCCCATAGGCGATTGGGAAATGGTGACGTCCTGCATTAGCGTCGGCTTGAATATCAGGATATTGATTGAGTAACAGCAAGTTGTTGATCAGAAAAAATGGAACAAAGGCTACGAGCCAGGATAGAGGTATATAGTGGCCTTTTAATACAAATTGAGTACCGACGACTATCAGGAACCCAAAACCTGAACCCGGCGCAATAAGGCATAGGTAAGGCGATTTATTGAGCAATTGAGTATAGGTAATAATCAATAATATACCGACCATGCCAATGGGAATGATTTCCCAACTGTATGTCCAGATAAAAAATATTCCAATTAAAAGTGTAGCAACCAGAGTTGTTATACCAACAGCAAGAACAAGATCCAACATTTCCGGGTTTCTGGGTAATGCACCGCTACCCCCACTAAAAGCGGTTCTTTTTGTTTCCAGATCGAGGCCACTTTTAAAATCAAAATATTCATTGAGGGTATTCACACTGATGTGAGCAGATAGTGCGCCAAGGAGTGTTAATGCGAGCAGAGGGATATCCACAGGTGTTTTATTGGCGACAATGGTACTGACTCCCAAAAAAACACAAACAGGTGTTAAGATTAAAAAGGGAAGCCTGATTGAATCTATGATTGTTTTTATTGCTTGCATAATGTTTTGCTAACAGATCCTCGGTAATGGATCGTCTTCCAGTTCTTCTAAAAAACGTTCTCCACCAATGCGTGTTTCCAGAATTACACGGGGGGGACCCGCTTTTACTATTTTGCCAATAATTTGTGCATCTTTTCCGTTATCAAGTTTTTTCCAGTCTGCCAAAGCAGCGGTTGCCTGTTCTGGATCTATAATAGCGACAACCCGACCTTCACAGGCCAGATAATAAGGATCATACCCGAGCATTTCACATACCGAGTGTACTTGATCATGTACAGGTATGCTTGATTCGTGTAAACGCACTGTCATGGATGTGTTATGGGTGATTTCGTGAGCCACAGTCGCCAGTCCACCTCGAGTTGGATCGCGCATAAATCTCAAACCATCGTATTGTAGTAGCGATTGTGTTAGCACTAATACGCTACCTGCATCGGAGGTTAACGAGCCTTGTAAACCAAATTCTTCTCTGGCCAGCAATACTGCGATCCCGTGATCACCTACAGGACCACTCACTAAAATAGCATCACCATCCTGAATATTATCCATTGAAAGATGAATTTTGGGATCTTTGCTGCCAACGCCGGTTGTCGCCAGATAAAGCCCTCCACCTTCACCGCGTGGTAACACTTTGGTATCACCTGCCACAACCTTAACATTAATATCTCGTGCTGCAAGGGCCAGACTTTTTACTATGCGTTCCAGTTGCTCTACTGCTAAACCTTCCTCTATAAACACATTTAAACTGAGATAAAGCGGCGTTGCCCCCACCACTGCCAGATCATTAGTGGTACCGTGAACTGCCAATGAACCAATGTCTCCACCGGGAAATTCTATGGGTTGTACGATAAAACCATCGGTGGTGAATACCAGTTCTTCATGTGGAAATGGTAGACATGCTGCATCCGCGTTGAGATCCAGTTCGGGAGTATTCAGGTGCCGCGCAAAGACATCCGTGATCAGCTCACGCATATAACGGCCGCCGTTGCCATGTGCCAGAGAGATGTGAAGATCTTGCATAGCTTTTTCTCTATATAGCTTTGTCTAAATTATTGTTGTGTCGCAGTGTATTCGACGATTTGGCCAAAACTGAGTCCTGCATCGTTAATCGGCAATTGTTTTGACAATAACAAATCAAACCCGTTTTCTCTAAGCATAGTCACTGCCAGCTCTGTTAGCCGCTTATTCTGAAATACGCCACCACAAAGACCGATTTGTGAGACTCCGGTTTTAGTTCTGAAGTGTTGCGCCTGTTCCAGGATATTGTTGGCCATGCTGAAGTGAAAGCCTGCTGCACGTTCATTTTTTGAGACTGTTTCATCGCTTAATTTGGGTAACAAAGGGGACCAGTCAACTCGTAAAATATCCTGTTTGTCGATCTTCATTGGCATTGGTGTGATCTCTGCATGACCATCTGCTATGGCTTCCAGTTGCATGGGACCCTGACCTTCAAAGCTGGTTTTATCAATGCCCAGCACCAATGCAGCCGCTGCATCGAAAATACGTCCGACTGCCGAGGATTGAGTACAGTTCAATCTTTGTTTCCATGCCTGATGCACTACCTTTTTTCCTTGTAAACCTGTGAGTTGCCCGGAAGCAAGTTCCGGCCCCCTTTTCCAGAGATATCCTGTTTGCCAACACAACGCGGCAGCACTACGCCAGGGTTCTCGACCAATTTTGTCACCTCCGGGCAGTGTGAACATTTGCATGCTGGCCACTCGTTGCCAATCACCTGCTATTCCAATGAGTGTCTCCCCTCCCCACAGTGTGCCATCAACACCAAGTCCGACTCCGTCCCAGGTAAACATCAGGGTAGGTTGCTGGTTTTTGTGATCTCCCATCAATGCAGAAGCATGGGCGAAATGATGCCATACAGTTTGTATTGGCAATTTTTGTTGATGAGCCCAGCGATGGGTGTAATAGCCAGGATGGGCATCGCAAATAATGGTTTCTGCTTTTATGTTATAGAGTGTTTGTAAATCATCAATGACCTGTTCAAATACATCCAGACTACGTGGTGTATTCATTTCACCAATGTGAGGAGAAACTACTACCCGATTGTCCCATGCCAGTGCAATGGTATTTTTCAAATGACCACCAACGGCCAATACGGGTTTTTCCAGATCCCGGGGCAGGATCATTTCCAGTGGTGAGCAGCCGCGGCCAGGGCGGATAGGTTGTGGTTGTTTGTCGATAAAGCGGAAAACCGGATCATCCGCCGGGCGCTGGATGTGGCGATTGTGATGAACAAATGCATCAGCGATGCCTTGTAATCGAGTTTCTACCTGTTCTACCTGTGTCAAAACCGGTTCGCCGCTGAGGTTAGCGGATGTGGCAACCAGTGCACCATTAAAATCATTCAGTAATAAATGATGTAAAGGACTGTAAGGTAAAAATATACCAATTTCCGAGAGATCCGGTGCGATAGCCTGAGCCAGATCATAACCCGGCTTTTTGCGTGCCAACAGGATTGGGCGCATTGGGCTGGTTAATAGTTTAGCCATGTTATCAGTCAGTTTTACGTTTCGAGAAACCGCTTGTAAACCATCAGAGTCTTTGTTGGGAAACATTACCGCCAGCGGTTTATCCGGTCGGTGCTTACGTGCCCTTAATCGCAATACTGCATCATTGTTTTTTGCATCACACATTAGATGGTAGCCACCGATACCTTTGACTGCGACAATTTCACCCTGTTGTAGCGCTTTAACCGCCATGGTGATTGCCATTGCCGTATAGTTAATTGTTAACTGATCAGGCCGATGAAAAGTTAATTTTGGGCCGCATTCCGGGCAGGCAATGGGTTCAGCGTGAAAGCGCCGATCAAGAGGATTTTCATACTCTTTTTGACAGGCCTGACACAGGGTAAATTTCGCCATAGTGGTATTGACCCGATCATAAGGCATTGTCTGGATCAGGGTGTAACGAGGGCCGCATTGAGTGCAATTGATAAAGGGGTAACGATAACGCCTGTTGACAGGATCATCGAGTTCCCGGCGGCAGGCATCGCAGGTAAAATAGTCCGGTGGTACAAAGATCTGCGGTGTGGACGAAGTGCTACTTTCAAGGATATTAAAGTTGTCATAGATTTTACAGGGTTGTTCCACCTGACTATAGAGTTGTGGATGAGATAATGCGGGTGCCTGTTGAGTCAAATCTTCTACAAACCGATCCAGTGTTTCAACATCACCATTAACTTCAATAGCAACCTGACCTAGCTGATTTTGTACCCAACCAGTAAGTTGATATTGCTTTGCCAGACGATAAACGAAAGGACGAAAACCGACTCCCTGTACATGCCCGGATAAAATAATTTGACGTGATGAGTTTGCTACTCGTTTGGCACGTGGTGCTAATGGATTTAATTCAAAATTAACATCCATGGTTTAGTTAACCCCAATACAAGACGATTTTTTGTTGCGCTTCTCATAAAGGTTTTCACGTTCGCCCCCTGTCCACCAGATGCGACAGGCACCCTCGTCAGAAACCATACAGGGGCCGATGGGTTTACGTGGTTGGCAGGCAATTCCATATAGAGGGCATTGGTTCGGTTGGATCTTTCCCAGTACCACTTTGGCACAGCCACAGCCTGCAGGCATTTCGCCGATGTGTCGTCGTGCCGCGTTGTGATAAGAGGGCAGCTGCTTGCGTGCATCATGCGCTGCATATTGCGTTTGCAATTCGTACCCGGAATGAGGAATGATGCCCACACCACGCCAGTTAGCATCAACAACATTCATTACCTGATGCAAACATTGTTGAGCAGAGCGATTTCCACCGGGTTTCACCACTTCGGGATAGCAGTTATCGAGAAAGGATTTTTTTTCTAACAATTGACGCAAAACCGAGTAAATTGCTGCCAGCAAAGTTTGTGGATGAAAACCCGAAACGGCTGTCGGCATATGATGGTGATCCACCACAAACTGCCATTCTTCAGCCCCCATTATTGTTGCCACATGTCCTGGCGCAATCAGTGCATCAAAGCTCGGGGGTTCGGGAGCCATTAGCATTGCCACAGCAGGCCAGGTTAATCGCCCGGACAAAAATAGTAGCAGGTTGCGGGGGACGCCTTCTTTTACCATCGCTGCTACCGGGGCAGTGGTGGTTTCAAAACCAGCGGCAAAAAATACCACCTGCTTGTGTGGGTTTTTACGAGCAATGGTTACTGCGTCTCTCGGACTGGCTATTGGCCGAATATCAGCGCCTGCGGCTTTTGCCTGTTCCAGTGAACGAGGTTCTTTTTTGGGGACGTTGACTGGTACACGCAACATATCGCCAAAGGCCACCAGGATCAGATCTTCATGTAAGGCTAATTGCATGGCCTCATACACATCTTCTTCTGGACAGATACAAACCGGACAACCCGGGCCGGGAATTAACTGGATCGATTCGGGTAAGGTGGTGCGTAGGCCAGCCTGTGTAATGGCACGTTCATGGCCACCACATACATTCATGATTTTGACCTGATCCGGTAATTCCAGTTGGCGAATTTTATCCAGCCATTGTGAGGCACTAATAGACATTATCCCCCCGTCCATTTCGGAGTTGTATAACCTGTTGTCTGGTCCATTTCATGCTCTTTATTATGAACATTCAATGGCTCGTCAGTTTGTTGTAGCTTGATAACTTCAGCTTTCAACCAATCGAGCCAATCTGAAATGCCTTCACCGGTTTTGCTGGAAATTAATTGTGATGGTATTTCAGTTGCAAGTTGATGTAAGGATTTTTCTACACGTGCAACTGAAAACTCCGGTAGGTATGGTAATAGATCGCTTTTGGTTATTAATACCAAATCGACGGCGCGAAACATGACCGGATACTTGGCTGGTTTATCATCTCCCTCCGGCACTGACAATAAGGCTATATTAAAATTCTGGCCCAGATCGAAGCTGGCCGGACAAACCAGATTTCCAACATTTTCAATAAACAAAATATCCAGTTTTGACAGATCGATCTGATGTAGTGCCTGATGTACCATATGAGCGTCCAGATGGCAGGCACTACCGGTACAGATCTGTACCGCTTCAACACCAAGTGCACGAATGCGCCGGGCATCATTTTCTGTTTCAAGATCACCTTCTATCACGGCGATGGAGTAGCTTGATTTCAGAGCCTCAATGGTGGCTTCTAATAAACGAGTTTTACCGGCTCCGGGAGACGACATCAAATTAATGACAAGTACCCCGTGCTGTTGAAAATGTTCACGATTATGCATTGCCTGATGATCGTTTTCGCTTAACAGATCCTTAAGCACCGATATCGCTTCTTTGTCTCCTTCTTTGTCTCTTTCTTTATGGGATAATTTGTTGTTATCGGCAAGCTGTTCTGAATTGCCAGCAATAAGATCATCGGCAGTAAGGCCTTCATGAGTAACATTACAACCGCAGGTTCCGCACATTGATTTTCTCCATTGTATTGATCCTGGAATCATTGATGAGAGTTGATTACAGGTGATCGGTTAAGTTGACTTTTCCAGCACAACTTGTGATAACAACATCTCATCGCCATTTATGAGTTGGGTGTGCCAACTGCCACAATATCCACAGAGTAAATTATTACTGGTTACTTCAGATCCCTGTCCGCATAACTTGCAGCTAACGCGAACCGGTAGCTGCTGGACAACCAGTGTTGCCTCTTTTGCTATGGTACCTTGTCGGGCAATTTCAAAAGCGCGTTGTAGTAATGAAATTTCTACACCGGACAATGGTCCCCATCGAATTTCGATAGTTTCAACACTATTGGCCTGATGTTGTTTAGCAAGTTCAGAGACCTGATCCAATAATGCCTGACACACCGACAACTCATGCATTTTCGGTTAACATCAGATCGAAGAGTTCCCATGCGGAACGTGCTTCTTGTTGCGAAATTTTTTGAATGGCATAACCCACATGAACCATAACAAAGTCTCCGATATCAATTTGCTCATCTTGCAACATAAACAAACTTACTTCGCGCTCGATCCCCTTGGCTTCGCAACGTGCGCAAAAACGGTCAAGGGTTTTGATTTGCATGGGAATAGCAAGACACATAACATCTCCGTTAAAAAGTCTGATCGGGTGGCAATGGTTACATCGAGCACCTTATTTTTAAGGTTAATCTCAGATAATAGGCTACGCACTGACATTTATCAGAGAATGTATTAAAAAACATACATATACTGGATAATATTTGGGGTGGCTCCTAATTTTTCAGCCTGTTTGAGGAGTTCCCTTCGAGCCTGTTTTTATATTTAGAGATGGGAGTATTACGATGGATCGGTCACTAATTATTGGTGTGGGAAATATTCTGTACCGAGACGAAGGTGTCGGTGTACATGCAGTGAATTATTTATCTACCCGCTATGTCAACAATCCCAATGTGCATTGTATGGATGGAGGGACTCTGGGGTTCATTCTGGCCTCTAACCTGAAAAAAAATATCAATTTGATTATCATTGACGCTATGCAACTCAAAGCTCCGGCGGGTAGCGTTCGCAGTTTTGTTGGAGATGAGATGGATAAATATCTTCAGCATTCAGCATCCAGTGTCCATGAGATAGGCATCATTGACATGTTGATGATGGCGCGTCTGACTGACACGATACCAGTGAAGCGAGCATTAGTTGGCATTCATCCGCAATCCCTGGAGTGGGGAGAAAAACTCACTGAGGAGGTAAAAAATTCCCTGAGTGATGTTGCTCAAATGACTGACAGGCTACTGCAAGGGTGGGGTGCTATCAATCATAGTCTTGACTATATTCCCGACAATGATGTTTGTTTGGAGAACAATAAAGAACGAGTGTTGTTATGAATCTCGCACAAACGATTGATGTGAAATTCTATAGCACTCCGGCTTCTGGAAATGTGTTACCGCTCCTTTTCGAAATACGTCATGGATTAGCGCGTTGGCTCGAAACTGGCGAACAAACAGTGATCGATTTAGGTCACATCCCATTAGCGCCAGGTGAAGAAGAGCTCATTGAAGCGACTCTGGGGAAGGGGGAAGTGTACGCACAGCTTAAAGTATTAGGAAGCAGTGTGATTATAGAGACAACAATCCCCGGTGCCTGGTTGGTGACTCACTATAACAATGATGACGAAATCATGGGTAAGTATGTCGAAGTAACCGACATACCTTCAATATTAAAATCTCAGCAAGCGGATATGCAACAAGGGTTGGAAGAGTTAGATCGACATCTGACCAAAGTTGCCAATTTACAGTGAGTAAAGATCATGAAGCAAACTTCTACACTTGGTGATAATTTAAATAATCTTGGCATTTCACGTCGAGCTTTTGTTAAATTTTGTGCAGCCACCGGCTCAATGATGGCGTTACCCCCAATGCTTTGGCCGCAATTGGTGCAGGCATTGGAAAACGCACGGCGGCCTTCTGTGATCTGGTTATCTTTTCAGGAATGTACCGGTTGTAGCGAGTCGTTAACACGCTCACATTCACCAACTGTGGAGGGGTTAATTTTTGACTCTATTTCTCTTGATTATCATCATACTCTGCAGGCAGCTTCCGGTGCCGCTGCTGAAGCTGCCCGGCTTCAGGCCATGGAGGAAAATTTTGGGAAGTATCTGGTTGTTGTTGATGGTTCGATTCCTTTAGGAAATTCAGGTTTCTCTACTATTGCCGGTATCAGTAATCTGGATATGTTGATGGAAACTGTCAAAGGTGCTGCAGCCGTGATCTCCATTGGTACTTGCGCATCTTTTGGTGGTATTGCCCATGCCTCGCCTAATCCAACCGGTGCAGTGGGCGTGATGGAACTGGTCAAAGACAAACCGATTATTAACGTTTCCGGGTGTCCACCGATCCCTATGGTGATCACTGGAGTACTGAGTCATTATCTGGCATTTAATAGTCTGCCGGATCTGGACCATTTACATCGTCCTAAAGCCTTTTATGGTCATAGCATTCATGACCGTTGTTATCGTCGTTCATATTATGATAAGGGCCAATTTGCTGAGAGTTTTGACGATGAAGGTGCCAAAAAGGGATGGTGTTTATACAAATTGGGTTGCAAAGGTCCTACGACTTACAATGCTTGCGCCACTTTAAAATGGAATCAGGGAGTGAGTTTTCCAATTGAGTCTGGCCATCCCTGCCTGGGTTGTTCAGAACCGGATTTTTGGGACAAAGGCAGTTTCTATGCGGCGCAATCAACGACCCAATGGGGTACGGGTGAAACTCTGGCAACAGCTGCTGTAGCAGGGGTAGCAGTTGGGACGGCCAATGCAATTATTGCTCGCCGCCGTAAAAAACAGGCTCAGCAGAAGGAACCCGAATCATGACCTTGCTTGATTTCGCCCGTGGCCCTGGATTTGAGTGGGCATTGATCCTCATGGTATTTGGGATCTGTTGGCGTATGGTTGGGCTTTTTCTATTATCAAGGCGTCTGGATCTGTCAAAACCGAGAACTAAGTCTCTATTCCGTGCAGGAATGTTAACTATAGCCACACGCTCACTGCCCCCACATGAATTCGAGAAGAAAATTCGATTTCAGCACTTTAGCGGTTATGCCTGGCATATTGGTTTTTTTGTCACTATTTTATTTTATGGTCCACACATTGCCTTCTTCAAAGATCTGTTAGGTTTTGGTTGGCCGTCATTGCCGACGCCTGTTATTACTATTATTGCAGCCATAACTTTAGCCATCTTGTTAGCTTTGGTTGTGCGGCGAATTTTTCATCCAGTGTTGCGCGTTATTTCCGGCGCTGACGATTACATTAGTGTATTCGTAACGGTCATACCTATTGTGACCGGGTTAATGGCATATGCCCACATGGCGTTTCGTTATGAGACTCTGTTAGCTTTGCATATTCTCAGTATTGAATTGGTGATGATCTGGTTTCCTCTGGGTAAGTTGATGCATGCGTTATTAGTATTTCCATCGCGTTATCAAATGGGTACAAAATATCAACGTCGAGGAGTCCGGGCATGAGTTCTAATACAATGGAAACCGGATCTACGCAGGCAAGTGTTTCTCAAATGAAAAATACTCTGTCCCCGCAAGTACAACAATTTCAGCAGAAAATTCAAAAGCTGGGAGAATCGGTAGAACCGGTGACTGGTTCAGAAAGCCAACGATTACTCCAGGCAAAAAACGTTTTTCTGAAAAATTTTGGCCGAAGAATGGCGGTTGATCTTGAGGCTTGTCTACATTGTGGTATGTGCGCCGAGGTTTGTCATTTTTATGAATCGACCCTGCTTCCAAAATACACACCGATCCAAAAAGTGAAACCGCTAAAACGGTTTTATCGCCGCGAACTCAGTCCGTTACGATGGTTGCATCGTCTGTTCACTCGCGATCTCAGTCTGGAGGAATTGGCTGACTGGCAGGAGTTGGTTTTTGACTCTTGTACCGAATGTGGTCGTTGTGATTTGGTCTGTCCAATGGGAATTGAAATTTCTGCAATGGTTGCGCTTATGCGTCAGGGTTTAACTGCTGCGGATCTGGCTCCCGATGAGTTACGCGAGTTGGATAAGGAGCAAGCACAAAACGGTACTTTGTTGGGGATAGGCAAGCAGCAGTTAAAAGATGTGGTGGCGGAATTGGTAGCGCAGGGCATCGATATTCCTATGGATAAAAAAACAGCCGACGTGATGTTGCTGAGTTCTACGTTAGATATTCTGCTGTTCAAAAAATCGTTGGCAGGTACAGCCAAAATTTTAAACCGACTTGGGGTTAGCTGGACCCTTCAGAGTGATTGTTTTGAGGCTGCGAATTTCGGATTTATAAGTGGAGATGATGAGCTTCAAAGAATAGCCAGTGAAAGCATAATCACTGTAGCCACTGCCTGTCAGGCAAAAACAGTTCTTCTGCCTGAGTGCGGTCATGCTTATCCGGCTTTGCGTTGGGAAGGCGCAACCAAACACCACGACGCTTTACCTTTTGAAGTGATGGCGATCTCCGAGTTTATCGGTCAGGAAATCGTTGCCGGCCGTTTGAAAGTTAACAATGTGGGTATGTCGAAAAAAGTGACGTATCACGATCCTTGTCAGCTTGGTCGTCATGGTGGCATTTTTGATGAACCGCGCGAGGCGTTAAATGCCCTTGGCGTCGATTTTTATGAAACTGAGTCACATGCTCGTAGTAATTATTGTTGTGGTGGTGGTTCAGGAGTGTTTTTATTGAAACGCGCAGCGCCCCTGAGGCAACGAGCGTTTGAAATCAAAATGCGAGAGGTTGATAAAACCGGTGCCGATTCGGTGGTGACTTCCTGTGATAGTTGTAGAGTTAATTTCATGGTGGGCGCTGCTAATGCAAACTGGGATAAGCCGGTAGAAAGTCTGGTGGAACTGGTCGCTGCCAATCTTGCTGATTAAGCAACCTTGAAGTTTTAGGGTAATTATTCAGCGAGTTGTTAAATGCATCTGTAGCTGTTCAGGTTGCCCCTAAAATGAGTCTCAGGTTTTTGGCTCCTGCAAAACCTGTGTACATGCCATCCGTGGCAATAAGTTCGAGGCAAAAAATGTGATTATACTCGATTATTTGACCATTTTTGAACGACGAAAAATCTTTCTGGAAAAGATTTTCGCGCCAGCCCCGAAGGGGTGAAGTATAGGGATGTGCTTCACAAATGGCTCATT
>JBFFIY010000149.1:0-12034 GCA_041556195.1 Enterobacterales bacterium | reverse complement strand
TTGAAAAAAAGTAGTTCCTATTATCAAATCACAGGATTTTCATAACAACAAGCAATCCCCTTAATAAATGTAGGAGATCATCCTTATTTATTGTAGGAGATTCTCTATTGATAGACTGTCTGTTTAGTAAGCGTCTATTAGAGTTTGGACGATTTGCAGAAGGAAATCGAAAAGAGCGAGGAGAAGGAAAACCGAAATCGTTCGATTTTCTGGGTTTTACACATATCTGCTCACGTAGGCGCAGTGATAATGGTTTTAAGTTACGACGAAAAACGATATCAAAGCGGCAACGAAAGAAACTCAAATCGATAAAAGAAGTGCTAAAGAAAAACTACCATGAACGACCAATGAAGGTTGGAAAATGGTTGAAAGCCGTGGTGCAAGGTTATTTTAATTATCATGCCATACCGGGAAATATGGAGGTGTTAGACAGCTTTAGGACAGCGATTATAGGCATGTGGATAAAGGCAATGAGACGGGAAGTCAAAGGAATAAATCCGTTCCTTGGCGGAAGTTCACAAGGCTCATTGACTGCTTCATACCGAAGGCTCGTATCATTCACCTGTACCCGAATCAACGCTTGCGTGTTTGACTCGATGTAGGAGCCGTATGCGTTAGTAGCGCACGTACGGATCTGCGCAGGGGGGGGGTGCTGGGTAACCAGCATTCCTACCTCGACCTGTAGTTTTACCAAAGTTAGGGTACCAAGATCTGTTAACCTTTTATTCTCCTCAAAACGAAAGTGTTATATATACCCGTGATACTTGGAAATGTAGGTTTCAGCAAGCCAATAAGCGCCCATATTCGAGGCTTGAGGCTTCCGCATCCTGCTCACGCCCCTTACTTACGTCCTGTAAGCAAAAGTGCAGTATTAGTTATTTATGTCCACGGATGGACTGTATGAAGAAAATGCCTGGACAGGCAATGTTCCCAGCATTGCTACTGCATACACCCCATCCATGGAGATAAGCAATTTTCTTTCTAAATCCAGCTTTCATAACGAAGAAGATGGGCGCTTATTGGCTTGCCCTTCGGGAGCTTCAGTGGAAAAACAGTCCTTCGTTGCCTCCATGGACGGAGGTAAGGGGCGTTAGCAGGACGCGGAAGCTTTGTTGCTCTTGAAAATGACCAGTCAGAGCCTGCCCCGCGAGCGGAGTGAGTGCTTTGGGTATTCTCTACGAGCGACGCCTTGACCTGGATTCCCACTGAAGCTCTGAAATCCTGCATTTCCAGGTATCACGGGTATAGCTTGACACAGCCTATCGATAGCGATAACGTAATACCATCACCCTATCGATAGAGATTCACATTATGACTGCCGTTACCGTTTCACCAAAGTTTCAGGTTGTGATCCCAAAAGAAATACGGGAATCAATGGGTATCATCTCCGGTCAAAAGATTCAGATGCTCACTTATCAGAATCGAATTGAACTTATACCTATTAAGCCAATCAAGGAAATGAGAGGCTATCTCAAAGGCATTGATACTGATATTACAAGAGAGGAAGATAGAATATGAATGTTGTTGATTCATCAGCCTGGCTTTCATATTTTGCTGGTGACAAAAACTCAGCAGTGTTTGCAAAACCAATTGAAGCATTAAATATGCTATTAGTACCAAGTATTACAATTACTGAGGTTTTCAAACATGTTCTTCGACAACGAGGCGAGGAACCTGCGCTTGCTGTAATTGCACACATGAAGCAAGGAAAAGTTATTTCACTTGATAGTCAGTTGGCAATAGATGCAGCAAGCTACGGAGTCGTTCATAAGCTCCCACTTGCAGACAGTATCATTTTTGCAACAGCACAAAAGTTAAATGCCACTTTATGGACTCAGGATAGTGACTTCAAAGAACTTCCTAATGTTAAATTTTATGCCAAACCAAAAGCCATATAACCAAAGCATGAAATGAATTCTTATGTCATTTCGATAGGAGCCTGAGCAACTGAGAAATCTTTCTGCACATAAGTTCCCTCAGTTGCTCAGGCTCCATCGAAATGACAATAGCGCCGCAAGCGGCGGGGAATAACCCCCCGGGAGATTTTGGGGGAACACCCAACTCTTAATAAAAAAAACACATTTCGCTCTTAAATCTAATAAAACTAACCCCTTCTCATAAATACATTTATAATATCCAAATTAAAAAAACATACTTGATTGACTCAGATCAAGGCGTGAAAAAAGCTATTAAATATGATGTGCTTGGCAAAAAATAACATGCTTTTCATGAAACAAGCCAGGCTTACAGCCTTTTTTTAATTTCACCTCAGGAAGCATTATGAAGTTAAACCAATCAACCATTGATAAAACAATGACTTACAATTACAAAGTGGTCAGGCAATTTGCTCTGGTAACTGTATTGTGGGGTATAGTCGGTATGACTGTGGGTGTGTTGTTAGCAGCGCAGCTCATCTGGCCGGAATTAAATTTTGACACGCCCTGGTTAACCTATAGTCGCTTGCGACCGCTTCACACCAATGCCGTAGTTTTTGCTTTTGGTGGTTGTGCCCTTATGGCTTCTTCTTTTTATTCCGTGCAGCGCACCTGTCAGACTCGATTATTCAGCGATAAGCTCGCCAGTTTTGTGTTTTGGGGCTGGCAACTCGTTATTGTTTCTGCTGCGATAACGCTTCCTTTGGGTTATACCTCTGCTAAAGAGTATGCTGAATTGGAATGGCCTATTGATATTTTGATTACGGTGGTTTGGGTGGCTTATGCCATTGTCTTTTTTGGCACTGTTATGAAAAGAAAAACCAAACACATTTATGTGGCTAACTGGTTTTTTGGTGCATTTATTCTCACTGTTGCAGTCTTACATGTAGTCAATAGTCTGGAATATCCCGTTAACGCTTTAAAATCATACTCGGTGTATGCCGGAACTGTAGATGCAATGGTTCAGTGGTGGTACGGTCATAATGCTGTAGGTTTCTTCCTTACAGCCGGTTTCCTGGGAATGATGTATTATTTTATTCCGGTTCGAGCTAATCGCCCGGTGTATTCATATCGTTTATCTGTAGTACATTTTTGGGCATTAATTGGTGTTTATATGTGGGCTGGTCCCCATCATCTACAATATAGTGCGCTACCTGACTGGGCTCAGTCTCTGGGTATGGTATTTTCCCTTATTTTACTCGCTCCCTCCTGGGGTGGCATGATTAACGGTGTTATGACTTTATCAGGGGCCTGGCATAAACTACGAGATGATCCCGTTTTAAGATTTATGATTGTATCTCTTTCATTTTATGGAATGTCTACTTTTGAAGGTCCTATGATGGCCATTAAAACTGTCAATGCATTGTCTCACAATACAGATTGGACAATAGGTCACGTACATAGTGGAGCCCTGGGTTGGGTTGCCATGATTACCATTGGTTGTATGTATGTATTAATTCCACGAGTTTTTGGAAAAAAAGAAATGTATAGCCTTCAATACATTAATTGGCATTTCTGGTTATCAACTATCGGTGTTGTTTTATACATTGCCTCCATGTGGATCGCAGGCATTATGCAAGGCTTAATGTGGCGAGCTACCAATGCAGATGGTACTTTGACCTACACCTTTATGGAATCGCTAAAATTCACCTACCCCTATTATGGTGGTCGATTAGCGGGTGGATTACTATTCCTGATCGGTATGTTTATTATGGCTTACAACGTTTATAAAACCATTAAAGGTGCAACAGGTGACGTAGCAGAACAAACTATTCAACCTGCAAGCACTCAACCAGCAGACAATGCTGCAACAGCCTGAGGAGTCCAATAATGAATCACGATATTGTAGAAAAAAATATTGGCTTGATGGCTTTACTCATCTTGCTTGTGATCAGCGTGGCTGGTTTAGTTGAAATTGTACCTTTAATGTTTATTGATGAAACCACTAAACCAATAGAAGGTTTAAAGCCACATACGGCACTACAGCTTGAAGGTAGAGACATTTATATTCGAGATGGTTGCCATGTTTGTCATACACAAATGATTCGGCCTTTCCGAGCAGAAACTGAGCGATATGGGCACTATTCTGTTGCTGGAGAATCTGTATATGAACATCCCTACTTATGGGGCTCAAAGCGCACAGGACCTGATCTCGCTCGAGTAGGTGGAAGATATAGTGATGAATGGCACCGCGTTCATTTATTAAACCCGAGAGATGTTGTACCGGAATCTAATATGCCTTCTTTTCCCTGGTTAGAAGAAAACATTCTTTCTGGCGATGAAACTGCCCATAAAATGAAGGTTTTAAGAAAGCTTGGCGTACCATATACCGATGATGATATTAAGGGAGCTGAAAATGCGGTTAAAGGTAAAACGGAGTTGGATGCATTAATTGCCTATCTGCAAAATCTTGGCATTCTACTTAAGAGCAAGAGGTAACGAAGATGGATATTAATACCTTACGCGGCATTATAACCGCACTGCTTATCGTCATTTTTATAGGGCTGTTTTTTTGGGCATACAGTAAAAATCGTAAGGCAGATTTTGATGAAGCCGCCATGTTGCCCCTCGTTGGTAATGATGAAACAGATGCAGATGTTCAATTCGCAAACAAAGAAAAATCGGCAAAAATTCAAAAAGAAGTCAATGCTGGAAATTTGAGGGGGAAGCATTATGAGTAGTTTTTGGCACTGGTATATTACCATTGGCTCCATAGGATATATCGTAGCTATCGTCTGGTTATTGCAAGTAACCCGTAAAACTAAAAGTGACGAGACGACTACTGATGAACTAATGGATCACAGTTATGATGGCATTCAGGAATACAACAATCCTATGCCCCGCTGGTGGATACAATTATTCTATATCACTATCATTTTTTCAATAGGTTATCTGGTACTCTATCCGGGACTTGGAAATTGGAAGGGTACGCTTGGCTGGACTCAACAAAACCAACACGAAGCAGAGTTAGCTAAGGCTAACGAAATCTATAATCCTATTTTTGAAAAATATGGAGCAATTAGCATTCCTCAACTGGTTGCAGAAGAACCTAAAGCCATTGAAATGGGAAAAAGGATATTTTTAAATAATTGTGCTGTTTGTCATGGTTCAGATGCGGGTGGTGTAGCTGGTTTTCCAAACCTGAGAGATAAAGATTGGTTATGGGGTGGTAGCCCTGACAAAATTGTAGAGTCTATTAGCAATGGTCGTACTGGTACAATGCCGGCCTGGGGTGGTTCTTTAGATGAACTCTCACTGCAACAGGTAACCAGTTATGTTTTCAGTTTAAGTGGCAGAAAAGCTGACAAAGATCTTGCAGAAGCTGGCAAAGCTACATTCCAGATGTATTGTGTAGCCTGTCACGGTGCCGAGGGTAAAGGCATGGATATACTCGGCGCACCCAATCTAACGGATAATATCTGGTTATATGGCGGTTCCCCTGCCACGGTAACTAAAACCATTAGAGAAGGTCGCTCAGGTTCTATGCCCGCTCATGCAGATTTATTAAGTAAAGATAAAATCCATCTGGTTGCTGCTTATATCTATGGATTAAGTAATACTGTAGTAGAAATTAAATAGCACTGTAGTAGAAATTAAATAACAAAATGTGCACAGTATGCTGTGTACCATAAGCTGGAAATTCTGAGAACATAAATTAATGTTCTCAGGTTCTGGCTTTGTGATTTCATTTTCATGATGTGAGTTAATGAACCCAAATAGCGATCAGAAACCTATCAAGATTAAAGTAGATACCTCTCAAGAGCTCTACGAAAAAGCGCCTAAAGTTTACTCCAGAAAAATCAAAGGTACATTTAACCGTTTACGCAATCTATCAGTGTGGATGTTATTAGGTCTGTATTATGGATTACCCTGGGTCAACTGGGATAGCCATCAGGCTATTTTGTTCGATCTACCTGCCCGTAAATTTTATTTGCTGGGCATAACTATCTGGCCGCAAGACTTTATTTTACTCTCCTGGTTGTTAATCATTGCCGCCTTAACATTATTTTTTGCAACGGCTTTGGCTGGTCGTTTATGGTGTGGTTATGCCTGCCCACAAACCGTCTGGACTGAAACCTTTATCTGGATAGAACGATTTTTTGAGGGTGATAGAAACCAGCAAATCAAATTAAACAAACAACCCTGGAACAGGAACAAGCTGTTTAAAAAATTTGGCAAACATAGCTGTTATATTATTTTTGCACTTTTTACCGGTTACACCTTTGTAGGTTATTTTTCTCCCATTCGTTCTTTAACTCCAACCATTATGTCTTTTTCATTGGGTCCGTGGGAGACTTTCTGGATATTATTTTACTCATTTGCAACCTGGGGAAATGCTGGATTTCTCAGAGAACAGGTATGTAAATACATGTGCCCGTACGCACGTTTTCAAAGTTCAATGTTCGATAAAGATACATTAATTATTTCTTACGACGCCACTCGCGGTGAAAATCGCGGCAGTAGAAAGAAAACTCAGAACTATAAAAAATCTGGTTTAGGGGACTGTATCGACTGCGAACTTTGCGTTCAGGTCTGTCCCACAGGGATTGATATAAGAGATGGCTTACAGGCTGACTGCATTGCTTGCGCGCTTTGTATTGATGCCTGTGACTCTATTATGGATAAAATGAGTTATCCCAAAGGATTAGTCAAATATACCACTGAACATCGTGAAAAAGGCAATGAAACCAGTTTAATCAGAACCCGAACCATCCTCTATTTTGTTTTGTGGGCAGCGCTTATTTCAGCATTTAGCTGGAAGATTATTACAAGGATCCCACTTAAAATTGATGTGATCCGCGATAGAGGAGCGCTTTATCAGGAAAATATGATGGGATTGATTGAAAATATTTATACGGTTAAAATTCTTAACATGGATAACTCTAACCATCAATATCGCATTATTGTAACAGGTGTAGAAGATATCAACATTCTAGGTCCAAAGTTAATAGATGTTAAATCTGGAGAAATAAAATCTGTCCCCTTGAGGTTAGAAATAGATCCAGGCTACCTGAAAAAAACCACCAGCACTGTAGAATTTAAAATACAGGCAGTTGATAATGAAAAATTAATTTCAACATCAGAAAGTCGTTTTATAGGGCCTGCTTTAGGGCGTTAGAATAGTTACATGAAATTTTACCAAAACAAGAATTTCCACAATGGGCGTAATGAATGAGCATTAATAAAGCAAACAGTAATACTTCCTGGTACAAAGAACCTTGGATGTGGTTGGTAGTCATGTTGCCTGTTTCTTCTGTAATTGCAGGCATTTCAACTGTTTTTATTGCTGCTTCTACCTCTGATTCATTAGTCGTTGATAATTACTATCAGACTGGACTAACTATCAATGACAATAAACAGGCCAATGAGGCAGCAAAAAAACTTGGCATACATGGACAGCTTATTTTCACTGATGAAAATATTCAATTGCAAATTGCTATGAATGATATTAATGAACAACAAAAACTGCCCGAACAACTGTATTTATTACTAAGCCATCCAACGCATCAGCATAAAGATTTAGAAGTACGACTCAATAAAACAAGTCAAAACCTTTATTCTGCTTCAGAAAAGACTTCCATCAGTGGTCGTTATTATATGAACCTTCATCCAAAAAATGATGCCTGGTTAATTCAACAACAACTTGTTATTGATGCTGATAAAGTTATTGGCTATCAAGCTCAATAAGCCATCTTCCAGGCTCAATAAGCTACTATGCAAACTCAATAACATAAGATGAAAAACGATGTTTCTAAATGTTTTCACTGCGGTGAAACTAACCCCGTAAATAGTCATTATTTTGTTAAATGGCAGCATCAACAACAAGCATTATGCTGTCCAGGATGCCAAGCTGTAGCCGAACTCATCATCACCAGCGGACTTGATGATTTTTACCGTTTAAGAGAAAACACTCCAGACAAACCTCTGGCTTTAATACCTACAGAAATTGAACAGTTAAATTCTTACAATCAGTCAGAAATTGGTAAAGAATTTATTAATTCACTGGATGACAAACAACTTGCTCAATTTTATATCGGGGGAATTAGCTGCGCAGCTTGTGGTTGGTTAATCGAAAAAAAATTATCTGAATTAGAATATGTTTATAGTGTTTCTGTTAATACCGTTAGTCATATTGCCACTATTGAATGGTGTTCGTCTGAAAATAATAGTCATCTGGGTGATATTCTAAAAACGATTCGAGCATGCGGTTATAATGCCTCTCCCCTGCTACCTGAACAATTAGCTTCCAGGCAACAGGCAGAACAAAAATTATTACTTAGACGTTTAGGTGTTGCCGGGCTTGGTATGATGCAAGTTATGATGTTTTCGGTAGGTTTATACACAGGCGCCTTTCAGGGAATGGATCCGCGTTATCAGAATTTTCTAAATTATGTTAGCTGGTTAGTTGCAACACCTGTGGTTTTTTATAGTGCCTCACCTTTTTTTAAAGCTGGAATCGCTAATCTTAAAGCTTTAAAACCAGGTATGAATGTGCCCATTGCTTTAGCTATAGGCTCAGCTTATATCAGTAGCACTTTTTCCGTATTATTTAACCTGGGTGATGTCTATTTCGACTCAGCGGTAATGTTTACCTTCTTTTTATTAACTGGACGTTTTTTACAATCAAGAGCCAGTTGGCGAGCAATTCAAACAAATTTATTTGATACACAACCATTGCCACTCTCAGTACAAACCAAATATTCAAATGGATGGCAGTATGATCCCGTTTCCAAACTAAAAATAAATGACATCATTCTCATTCGTGCAGGTGAGGCAATTCCTATAGATGGCATTATTTATCAGGGAACGTCCCAAATTAGCACAGCCGTTATTAATGGTGAATTTGAATCACAACCGGTTCAAGCTGGTGTTCAGGTTATCTCTGGCAGTATCAACGAAAGCCAGCCCATTGAAATTCAGGTTACTGCTGTTGGCTCAGAGCGATATATTGAAAAACTGGCTCTACGCCAACAACAGGCATTAGCGGCTCGTCCATCTTCAGTGAGTCTGGCCGATAAAATTTCACAGTGGTTTATTTCCACAGTATTAGTCATAACAACATTGACCGCTGTTTACTGGTATTTTCAGGCTCCAGAACTTGCTTTTGCCATTACACTGTCAGTGCTAGTGGTGACATGTCCCTGTGCTTTATCACTGGCAACCCCAGCGGCTATTACTGCGGCCATTGCCAGAAGTTCCAAACTGGGATTTCTGATCTCAAATGCCGAAATTTTCGAGCGATTGCAACATTGTCAATGGCTGCTATTTGATAAAACAGGGACTTTGACTACTGGGAAACTCACCCTGAATCACATTGAAATATTGGTGCCGGACATAACCAGAGATGAAGTTATTGAAATTTGCGCAGCCATTGAAACGGGTTCGGAACATCCCATAGCCAAAGCCTTTGGCACTGAGTTACAAACCCTTAAACAAGGTAAAACTTTTACCTGTAAATTAGCTGATTATGAAATTAGCCAAAGGCTAAATCACCCGTTAAAAGGGATCTCCGCAGCAATCAATGGACTCAGCTACCAATTGGGTATTTTTGATCTTGAAACCAGGCAAAACCCGTTTAAAGAGGCTCCTGAGCAGGTTAATAACAAATCGCAACAAAAATACATCCTACTGTACAAAGAACAACAACCAGTTGCCAAAATATATTTAGATGATCCATGGCGTGATGATGCTATAGAAACATTGCATCATTTAAAAAACAAAGGTTATAAATTAGCACTATTAACCGGAGATCCCAGTATTACACAGCATACATTGGAGCAGATATTTCCCTTTGATTATATTGAATGTGGTGTTTCAGCAGAAGAAAAACTTAGCTGGGTAAAAAATCAACAAAAAAAAAATGAGACCATCACTATGATTGGGGATGGTTTTAACGATGGTTTAGTATTAGCTGGTGCTAATGCTTCCATCGCTATGGTAAAAGGCGCAACCCTTTCAAAAACGGTGAGCGATGCTGTTTTATTAAACGGGCAGCTCTCCAAAATCCCATTACTACTCACTTTAACCCACAAAACTCAAGCAATCATTAAACAAAATATATTCTGGGCTATCGCTTATAATGGAACTGCCCTACCCCTGGCTATGGTGGGTAAAATATCACCATGGATGGCAGTCATAGGTATGTCGATGAGTTCTTTGTTGGTGGTATTAAACGCTCTTAGAATTAATCCGAAATAGGACTATACTATTGACTAGTTTCGAGTTTCGAGTTTCGAGTTTCGAGTTTCGAGTTTCGAGTTATTAACAAAGATAATCCATGCATAAAATATCTAATAAAATTGTTCATTGGCTGCTACAGGGATTGACACTCAAAGGTTTTGATCTGCCTTCAGTTTACAAAACACATTCTATTAATCTTGAAAACCTTCCAACAAACGAGAGTCAATTAACATCCGATCAATTTGCGACTTTAATGCGAACTGTTTACGAACTAGCCAATGATGAATCCGGTGGATATACCGATAAGCCGCTAAGGCTAGGCACTTTTAGAATGATGTGCCATGCCACAGTTAATTGCTCGAACCTGCGGCAAGCTTTATTGAGAATGATGCAGTATTTCAGATTGATTTCAGATGAATTAGACTGGTCTCTGGATGAATCTGGGGAAGAAGCAAAACTAACCTTCCAACATCACTCGCAATCCCCCCCTGTAAATGGCTATTTTGTTGCCTGTATGCTCACCATTATCTGGCGTTGGTCTGCATGGATGGTTGATTACCCCCTTTTATTAAACCGTGTGTACCTTGCCTTTTCAAGTGAAGATTTTCAAAATGAATTACAGGGTATTTTCAAAACAACGGTTTATTGTCAGAAAAATAAAAATCAACTAGTCATACCCTCCAAATATCTCAATTTACCTGTCAAACAAAATAGCCAGAGTTTAATTTTATTTTTACAGAACACACCTGAATGTTTGTTAAGTAATTACCAACCTGATAATAGTTATTCAGCACAAATCAAAAACATTTTAGAAGACACCGAATCATTAGAATCTGTAACGCTTTCTTCTTTAGCTGAACAGTTTAACTGTAGCACTCAAACTTTGGCCAGAAAATTAAAAAATGAAGGCCATCAATTCCAGGAGTTAAAAGACAAAGTACGAAAAAATAAAGCCATCGACCTATTATTAAAAAGCGAACTACCCATTAGCGACATATCATCACAACTCGGTTTTTCAGAGGATTCGGTTTTTTATCGTACTTTTAAAAAATGGACGGGCTCTACTCCAAGTCAGTATCGGCAACAGCAGATTGGAAAGTGATGTTTACAACAGAGTTTAGTAACAATTCTGGTAACTGTTCAGGTTGCCTCTAAAATGAGTCAGATCGAGGCAAAAAATGTGAGTATACTCGATTATTTGACCATTTTTGAACGATGAGATGGCTCATTTTAGGGGTAAGCTGAATAGTTACCAATTCTGTTAGTAAAATATTGGAGGGTTCTGGGCTTCTAACCTATGGGGCACCAAATTTCGAACCAACAAAATCTGTTGCCCGGTTACTACGTCATGTTACATGCCGATAGCGATTAAGGGCTGAACATGATGTTCTGGCCGATTCGCTGACAGATCATGAACAGATTGCAGGTTGAGCCAAAACTCTGGCGTAGTGCATAAAGCCTCCAAAAGTAGCCAGGCTGTTTCTGGAGTAACTCCTCGCTTTCCACGTACAATTTCGTTAATCCGCTGAACGGGGACACCAACGTGTGTAGCAAGAGTTTTTTGGGTTAATTCAAGCGGCTCAAGAAACTCCTTAAGTAAGATAACGTCTGGATGTGTTGCTGTTCTATACCCGTGATACTTGGAAATGCGGGATTTCAGAGCTTCAGTGGGAATCCAGGTCAAGGCGTCGCTCGTAGAGAATACCCAAAGCACTCACTCCGCTCGCGGGGCAGGCTCTGACTGGTCATTTTCAAGAACGACAAAGCTTCCGCGTCCTGCTAACGCCCCTTACCTCCGTTCATGGAGGCAACGAAGGACTGGTTTTCCACTGAAGCTCCCGAAGGGCAAGCCAATAAGTGCCCATCTTCTTCATTATGAAAGCTGGATTTAGAAAGAAAATTGCTTATCTCCATGGATG
>JBFFIY010000148.1:0-12091 GCA_041556195.1 Enterobacterales bacterium | reverse complement strand
TGGTGTTAAGGTTGAACAGATACCTTGGGCTAAGGGTAAAAAAGAACTGACGACCACTTATATGCAATACCTGGCTTTCTGGGCTCAAAACCTGTCCTGGCAACAGGTTGCCAGAACATTTCATACGTCCTGGGAGAAGGTAGTGGAGATTTCCTGCTCACGCCCCTTACTAACGTCCTGTAAGCAAAAGTGCAGTATTAGTTTTTCTAAATCCAGCTTTCATAACGAAGAAGATGGGCGCTTATTGGCTTGCCCTCAGGGAGCTTCAGTGGAAAGCCAGTCCTTCGTTGTCGCTCTTGAAAATGACCAGCCATTGTCTACGAGCGACGCCTTGACCTGACTTACCACTGAAACTCTGAAATCCCGCATTTCCAGGTATCACGGGTATAGTCCTTCTATAAGATGACATCTTAGGGCCAGCGATACCAAAACCCAGCCCAGAGCTTACTCTCTTGATCCCGGGCTTCTTGCTTAACTCGAGCAATTCCGAGATCAAGAGCGATGTGGTTTAATCCAACAAAGCCCAAATCCAGCTCAGTTTCCATCCTCAGGCCAAAAATATCAATATCTTGCAGGGTTTTCATATTGTGCTGTTTATAAAAAAAACGTAGATCTGGAGCTGCAAACATTGAAAGGGGAAAAGAGGCTGAATAACCCAGATAATCATTACCGGATTGAGCATAAAAGGGTAAGGCTGGATCCAGGCGTTTATTCGGGTGAGCTGTACGAGCTATTAAGGTTGATTCAAAACCACCTATTTCAAGGAGAGAAAGTTGTTTATCAAAATCAAACCGTCTCGCCCAATCTGCTCCTAAATCAAGTTCTATCCCAAAATAGCGAGCAGAGATATTTAACTGACCGTTAACCCCACGCCAGTCCTGAGAACCCAGTTTACCCTCTATCCAGTCAACATTTAATGATTCATAAAGTGCTTTTGAGGCCGATCTGTTTCCCCAGGTTTGTGCAATATTGAAAGTCCAATGCTGTAGAGCCTGCCCCTTTGTCTGACCATCAAAATATCGTAAGTTTAAGGTAGACTTAAACTGGTTGTAACGCCATGGATATGACAGTGTAAACTGCATGCCCTGTTCATTTAAATCGGGTAGATCAACCGGATCAAACTGTGAGTCCGGCGAACGATCAAAATCAAACAGGTGCAATCCAATAACCACAGGCCAACCCTGCCATTGTAGATTACCGCTGTACCCGAGCAGAGCCCCTGCTTCATCAGTACTTAGATTAATTTGCCAGTCTAATCGATTGAGTAAATCCCCTCCTTTAATGCCGACTTCCAGTAAAGAAAAAGAGGCTTCATTATAAATAGCTCCAACAGTTAAGGTTTGTTGTTGAGGTCCAATGCCATAAGGCTCGATGTTTTTTAGTTCTGAAAGATTTTCAAGTCGTTGAGGAATATCCATTGCTTCAGGTAATTGTGCTTTTGAGAGCTGGTAATGGACAAGATCAATATCTGCGCTTTGGGTTGTTTGTCTAATGAGTTGAGCTTGAGGGTTGTTCTCAGGTAGGCTTTGATCGAGTAAATAAATATCCTTGCCTTCACTATCGAGTTGCAAGTACCAGATTTTATTATCAATTGAACTGACTGTAGGCCAATAAATTGGATGTAGACCATCAGTTAATGAAGATAATTGCCTTAGTTTGAAATCGTAAACATAGAGTTTTAATTGTTGATCAACACTGGCAATAAAATAAAGCTGGTCTTCCTGTTTGGACCACTCAGGAAAAGAGACAAATTGATAACCTTCTGGCATAGGAATCACTTCCGGGGTTTGATTTTTATCTTGTCTCTCCAGAGAACGAACTTTCAGTTGCCATAGTTGGTTATTAGCATGTTGCAGATAGGCTAGTTTTTTTCCATCGGATGAAATTCTGGGAAAGTCATATATTTGGTTAGAAGAAGCGGCGGTTATTTCATTGATGCTGCCGGAAGTTAAATCGAGTTTTACCAATTGAGATTGACCATAACGGCTTCTTTCAGCAATCAAAGTTTTATTATCTGGTAAAATATCAAAACGCCGCAGGTTAGCATTGCGTGTTAATCGCTGAGTAGTTCCAGAATCAAGATCCCAAATAAAAAGATCACGGTGAGCATCGTCCAAACTATCGCGGATCCGGGCACCATAAATAATTTTTTTATGATCAGATGAGTTGCTAGTTAAGAGCCAGCGCGGATCATAGATCCCGGAATAATTTTGTTCTTCTAAAGAATATTTGAGTTCACGCTTAAAAACCCTGGGTGGCAGATCGGGTATATCAACAGGATCTGCTTTTAATAAGCTTTTGCGAGCTTTATCAAATTTTTCTTTAGCTTTGCTATTTTCTTCTGTTAAATAAACTTTCAGGGATGATTCATTTTTTTTATCTGCTTCAACCACCAGCATGAATTTGCCATCAGGGCTAATGCCAGGAGTCCTGGTTCCAAAGCTTAGATCCATCCATAATTTAGAATTGTGATTATTAGATAAAGTTTCTCCGCTAGTTTCTGTTTTAGTAGCTGTAATAGTACCGGTATGAGTTTCTGCATGATTTTTTTCATCCAGGCGAAGGGTTTCATAAGTGAGTTCAGCCACAAATCTTTTATATAATTTTGAAGCAGGCTGCTGGAACACCCCTTTAAATGCTTCATCAAAGGAGCGCTTTTTTACGGCTTTCCATCTTGTCCAAACCGCATCAAGGGTATCCATGCCATAATTTTTTTCAAGCCAGCTTAAAAAATGAGAACCCACAAGATAGGCCATGCTATTTGATAAATAAGAACCATTTCCATTACTCAGATTGCCATAGCTGGGTAGAGCGCCTTCTCGGGCAAACTGGCGGATAATAGCGCTAACTTGGTCATTATATAATCGACCCCACCCCGTCATTTTAGATTCTTTTAACGTGGCATAACCCTCACTTACCCAGCGATCCTCGAATGGAATTTGAATAGCATCATAAAAATCCCACCATTTTGAAATTCTATTGGTGAGTTTATGGCGTGATTTTTGTCCTAAATGAACCACATGAATATATTCATGTAATATCAATAGTTGCTGCCATGATGGCGCATGACTTAGCATCGAATCAGATTGAGGCGGAGTCGTATAAAGCTTGATAAAAGGCTTATGAGATAAAGGAATGGCAGAACCATTGGCACTATTTTCCGGATCGAAAATTACGACATCAATTACCTCATCAATGACTCGGTGTTGATCTTTTTCGACAATATTACGAATATTTTCTAATTCAGCGGCGCTGGCAATGGCCCATTGCTGGTAAGGTGCAGTGAAATGAATTCTGAAGTGCTGAGATTGATAAGAGAGCCAGGCTTCACTTGGGCGGGTTGCTAAAACCTTATCACTGAGTAGAAGGAGTAGCAAAAAAAATATAAAATGTTTACTTATCATTTTTAAATTGTATCCAGCGCCAGCGCCAGATCCCAATATAACCGGGTAAGGCAATAAACACTCCAGTCACTAAAACAGACCAACCTGCTGTGAGTAAAAGTTGTGAGTTTAATTGCCCGATAAAAATAAGTGCAACTCCGACAAAAAACACAATGAGGCCTGTCACAAAAACTTTTAAACTAAATTTAGGATCCTGTAGCCACAATTGTATGAATTGTTTTAACATAAAAAAATTTACTCTGGATGAGCCGTATACTGATGGCCTAGTGTATAGAAGTTTACTACAATGAGATTCAGAGATAAAAACTAATCGGTCGTGGGATCCAGGTTACTTAAGTTAATCATAAAAATATGAATGTATTACGTTCTCACACAGTTCTCTGGTTTTTAGTAGTGCTGACAGTCACTCTATTGGTTTTTGCAGCCAATAAAATGCTTAATCAGCAAGTGTCTACTTATGTTAAAGGAAAACAAATATATCAGGATTATGGTTGTGGTGTTTGTCATGGCGATGCAGGTGCTGGCCCCATTAGACGCTCATCACTAAAAACCGCTCCAGATCTGTTTAATCAATGGATTGAGGCTAAAGACATCATAGAAAACATTCAGCTGGGCTCTTACGAAGAAAATTTTGCTATTGCTTCAAGGTTTAATACTGATCGCTTAAAAATGCCCCCCTATCAACTTTATCTAAACAAGGTTGAAATCAATGCTCTGGTCGTATATTTACAATCGCATCAAATAATAAATGATCAGGATATTCCCAAGAATAAGGGTATGAAAATTGCCATGAATTCAGGTTGTTTTGGTTGTCATGGGCCACTGGGGTTAGGTGGAGCCGTTAATCCTAAATCTGTAAAAAATAGTATACCCGGTTGGTTTGGAGAGGATTTTGATGCATTAACAGACAATGGAAACCCTGACTCTGTAAAAGAGTGGATAAAACAGGGTACCAGTCGTGCTGTGACAGAGAAATCATTCGGACTCGGAAAAATTGCCCATTGGTTTTTATCTCGCCAGGCGATAAAAATGCCTGAGTTTGATCAACGTCTTGATGACGAAGAAATACAAGAACTATTGACGCTTATTTTAACCATTCGTGAAATGGGCGATTTTAAGTTAGAGGAGCTAGTCGAATTTAAAAATCAGTTGTTAGCATTACCCGTTGAAAAGGTTAAGACTGAAAAAGTACAGGCTCTGGAAGAAGAGCTACTGTTACTTGATTTATCCTCAGACTAATTGGAGAAAAAGAACACATGCTTGAATTGAGACCTTCCTGTGAAAACTGTAATAAACAGCTACCACCCAGTTCAACAGAGGCTATGATCTGTAGCTATGAATGCACATTTTGTCGAGATTGCGTGAACAATGTTTTGGAAAATGTATGTCCCAATTGTGGTGGTGGATTCTGTCAAAGGCCCAACAGACCAGGTGAAAATCTAAAGGATGGAAATTATCTTGGAGCAAACCCTGCGGGAACCAGAGTTACCTATTCGCCCATTGATCTGTCTGCACATCAAAAGTTTTCTGAGAATATTAAAAATATATCTCCATATGAAAGGTAGGTATAAAAGGAATTGAGGTGAATTATGAAAATATGGGTTGATGCAGATGCCTGTCCTGTTGTGATTAAAGAAATTTTATTTAAAGCGGCTGAGCGCACTGGTATGCCACTATGTTTAGTGGCCAATCATCAGATCCCTGTTCCAAAATTGAAAAATATCAATTTCTTGCAAGTTGAGTCAGGTTTTGATGTGGCGGATGATGAAATTGTTCGAAGAATTAATTCTGGCGATCTGGTTATTACCAGTGATATTCCGCTTGCGGCTGAGGCGATTGAAAAGGGAGCGATTGGCCTTAGTCCCAGAGGTGAGATGTTTACCACTGATAATATTCGAGCGCGTTTAAATATGAGAGATTTTTTAGACACAATGAGAGCCAGCGGTGTTGATACTGGCGGGCCACCTGCTTTTAATCAAAGTGACCGAAAAGCATTTGCAGATAACCTGGACAAAATCCTGACGAAATATAAAAAGCGTTTATAGGTTAGAATTTACTAAAACACTTTGTTACTCTCTTGCCTGGAAGTTGCTTCTGCATACTTTCTATCCATGGCTATTTATGTCGAAATGATAAAGCCATTTTTTAATGGTGTTTTTTCTTAATCCGAGTAGAGCCTATCTTAGTAAAACGGGTTGGTTCCAGCCGCATGTTCAGTAGCATCCATGGCTCCGGTTATCTCACCCTCAAAATTTTCTAATAAGGTTTTTTCAACGCCATCTTTTAGAGTGGTATCTACCATGCCGCATCCCTGACAACCTCCACCAAATTGAAGAACAACCTTTCCTTCTTCAGTGATCTCAGTGACAATAACATGACCACCATGGCTCGCCAGTTGTGGATTAACTTCTGTTTCTATAACGTAACGGACTCGGTCCATCAAAGGTGCGTCATCGGGTAATTTTCGAGCCTTTGCGTTTGGTGCTCTTAAGGTTAATTGAGCTCCCATATTCTCTTCAACGAAGTCGACTTCTGCATCTTCGAGATAAGGGGCACTATCTGAGTCTACATAAGCATTGAATTCTTCAAAAGGCATTTTAAGATCTTGTTCTTCAACCGCGTTTTCAGGGCAGTAAGATACACCACATTCTGCTTGTGGGGTTCCACCATTAACAACAAATACACGAATACCCACATTTTCACCTTCTTGTTCAGAAAGTAATTTTGCAAAATGTTGTTGGGCATTTTTGCTAATTGTAAGGTTAATGTTTAAGGGGTCCGACATGGATAAATACCTGTAAAATGTAGGGTTTTTTGGAAGTTAAATCAGAGTGAATTATAACACTCTTGCTATCAGGCATACCAGATAAACAACATTCATCTAAACCGGGTTTTTGCCCTCAAAAAGTATCCTTTGCAGACGGGATTAAGCTTTGCTTTGTTTTTTATGACATAACTAGTTACATTTTGAACTTGAATTGTTTTATTAAAGTCCCATATATCAACAAATGCAGCTCAGGTAGAGGGGAACTTTTGCCGTTGAAACAGGTTCTAACGTCTCGAGAGAGTGTAAACTGAATAAATTGGAGTTTTCGGAGGTTTTTTGATATGATCCTACACCCTTTAACCATAGTCAGATCCAAAGAGGTGTCGCAGTTGCAACCCGAACAACTGAATGCGCTTTCATTAGCCGTTCCACAAGGCAGTATAGAAGGCTACCTGCAGGCAATTAATGCCATTCCTATGCTTGACGCAGAGCAAGAAGTGTCTTTGGCTGCACGTTATCGTGATGATGAAGATCTTGAAGCTGCGCGTCAGTTAGTGATGTCCCATCTACGTTTTGTGGCACATATTGCACGTAGTTATAATGGTTATGGTTTACCCCTGGCTGATTTAATTCAGGAAGGTAATGTGGGTTTGATGAAGGCAGTTAAACGTTTTGATCATAGTTTTGGTGTGCGATTGGTTTCATTTGCTGTGCATTGGATCAAAGCGGAAATTCATGAATACGTATTACGAAATTGGCGTATTGTGAAAGTGGCAACTACCAAGGCTCAACGCAAATTGTTTTTTAATTTACGCAGTAAGAAAAAGCGTTTAGGCTGGATGAATTCAGAAGAAGTTCAAATGGTTGCCAGAGAGTTAGGGGTGTCTGAAGAAGATGTTTTAACTATGGAGCAGCGTTTGGCTGTCCATGATGCAGCCTTTGATGCTCCTTCTGCCACTGCTGATGATAATAACGTTTCGGCTCCGGTTTTCTACCTTGAAGACAAGAGTTCTCCAGATCCAGCCGTTAGCGTGGCCCAGGAAGATTGGACAAGTCGTCAGAATAGCAAATTAAAATTGGCAATTTCAGCTTTGGATGAGAGAAGTCAGGACATCGTTAATAGTCGCTGGCTGGCTGAAACTAAGGCTACGCTTCATGATTTGGCTGAGAAATACGGTGTTTCAGCTGAAAGAATTCGTCAGCTTGAAGTCAACGCCATGAAAAAAATGAAACTAGCGATAGCAATTTAGGTTATCTTTAGTTGAAAAAAGCGCCTGTTGGCGCTTTTTTTGTGCCAAAAATTTATTCATCTAAAACCTGTTAAGTTGATTTTTATCCAGGGTATTGGGAAATTTCTGATTAAAGAAAGAGTCTTTCTGAGTTAATTAATAGACTATAATGAGCGATATGAGAGGTTAATTGGTTATTCTGAACCTATGTTATCAAATCATAGAGACGCATGGAGCGGTTTAAACGAACACAACTCCATTGTAGAAAAACTTAAATATACACATAAAGTAATGCAGCTTCACATGCCATTTGTAACTAGAGTGGCAGTAGCTCTTTATGACAAAGACACCGATTATCTTCGTACATTTGCCTATAGCAGCAATAAAACGAGCCCACTAACCCACTATCAGGCAAAACTTTCCGAGTGTTATTCATTGCAAGAAATTGCAAAAGCTAACAAACCTCGTATTATCCAGGATCTATCTCAATTTAATGACAGTGAACATAAGCATGCCTCAGTTATATACGAAGCGGGTTATCGTTCAAGTTATACTCTGCCAATGGTTTGGGAAGGTGAACTTTATGGTTTTACTTTTTTTAACTCCACTGAGAAAGCTGTATTTAATGAGCACTCGCTGTTTGAATTAGATGCCATAGCACATATGATTTCTCTGATGATTTACAACGAAATAGCTAATGTTCGAACCTTATCGGCTACGATTAAATCTGCACTGGAATTGACTCATTCACGAGATCCCGAAACAGGTTGTCATCTTGAACGTATGTCACGTTATGCGCTTTTGATCGCTAATAAACTTGCTGATAAATATAGCTTTGATGATCATTTCATCGAACATATTTATCTTTTTGCTCCTGTACATGATCTGGGTAAGTTGGTGATCCCTGATCGAGTCCTTCTAAAAGAGGGGCCTTTGAGCGATGAAGAGTGGGAAGTTATGCGGACCCATTCAGAGGAAGGTAAAAAACTGGTCGAGAATTTATTGGAAAATTATGAGTTGAAAGGGGTGAAACATGCCGAAATATTACGCGATATTGTGCTTTATCATCATGAGGCAATGGATGGTTCTGGTTACCCGGAAAAATTGAAAGGGAACAAAATTCCCATTGTAGCGAGAATTGTTAGTGTTGCTGACATATTTGACGCCCTGACAAGTAGCCGCCCCTATAAGAAGGCCTGGAGCAATGACAAAGCTTTTATCGAGTTAAAAGAGTTAGCCAAAGACAAGTTAGATCCGGATTGCGTCGAAGCCATGATAGCCAGCAGAGACTTAATTGAAGAAATCCAAAGTTTTTTCAAAGAGGAAAAATTTGATTAGCAGCTAACTTGGGCATAAGTTAATCCAGTTCACCCTGTTCTCGTAAAATATCCAGCATATCAGCATGAATGTTGTGTTTGTCAACTCCAGCATCTAATAAGTCTCTATAGGTGGCTAAAACCATTTCTGCAGAGCCAGCAACATAAAATTCCTGTTGACTTAAAGCTGGTAAATGTTGCATGGCCACCTTATGAACCAGGCCGGTCAAACCAGACCATTGGGGTGAAGGTTCAGAAATCACCGGGTGATAATGAAAGTTATTAAACTGTTGTTGCCATTGCTGTGGGAGTTCGGACAAATACAATTCCAGATCTGCTCTTGCCCCCCTATATAAATGTATTTCAATGTCAGGGTTTTGCGGTAAAAGTTGTTCAAGCATCGATTTCGCTGGCGCAAAACCCGTCCCACCCACAATAAATGTTATTGAGCGTGATACAACTTCGGGTAAAATACACTGTCCAAAAGGGCCTTCCAACTTTATAGAGGTTTCTTTAGCTAGCAGCTCTAACACTTCCTGGGTGAAATCATTTGAGGGAAGATCGCGAATTTGAAGTTCAATGTTTGGTAACAAAGAAGGTGCTGATGCAATAGAAAAGGGTCGTTTGTCATCATCATTGAGGACTAACAACAAGTATTGTCCTGCTTGGAAATTGAAGCAAGAGTCATCTGCCAACCTTAATTGGACGTTGAAGACATCATCATTCAGTTTGCAAAAATCTTCAATATTGGAAATTTCGAGAACAGGGTTATGCATCAAATGGAAAGTCTCTATGAATTTCAAAATCATTAGTACTATTATAAACGACCCAACAAAAATTAATATGCCTGAAAAAGAAAGGTTATATACAAGGAAAGAATAATTCAGCGTAAACTTATAGTTCAAACATAGATTTTCAGGTGATTGAGGTAATTATTATGCAGTGGAATGTTTATCTGTCCGGCGAAATACACAGCGATTGGCGTGACCTTATTGATGAGGCTGTTAATGCAGCAACTTTGCCCATTTACCTGACCGCTCCTATCACCAATCATCAGGATAGTGATAATTGTGGCGTCCATTTATTAGGAGATGAAGGTAATCCTTTCTGGAAAGATCATAAAGCGGCCAAAATCAATGGTATACGTGTAAAAAAATTGATTCAACAGGCGGATGTAGTGGTGGTGCGTTTTGGAGATAAATATCGCCAATGGAATGCGGCTTTTGATGCTGGATATGCAGCAGCTTTGGGTAAGTCTATCATTGTTATTCACGATCCTGAGCTCAGTCATGCGTTGAAAGAAGTTGATGCCATGGCAGCAGCCGTGGTGCAAGAGCCAGAGCAAGTAGTTGAAGTATTGCGTTATCTCATTACAGGTGAACTAGATTGAAGGAGCCGGGACAGCAAAAGGAGCCGATCTCCTCGCAATCGGCTGAAAATAAACCGGAAAAAACACCACTAAAGCACAATCTAATGATTAGGTTATTGAAATTATTGGCTTCCTTACCGCTGCCTGTTTCTCGTGCCCTTGGGCGGTTTATTGGTCAGTTGAACTGGTATTTCTCAGCTAAACAAAAACATTTTGTTCGTACCAATCTAGAACATTGTCTGCCTGAATTATCCCTCGAACAACGAAAATTCATGGCAAAACAATCCATGAAAGCCAGTGGTCAACTAGTCGCTGAATTGGCTGCAACCTGGTTGTGGCCGAGTGAAAAAATTTGCCAATTACCCATAGAAGTAGAAGGCATGGAGCACTTGCAAAGTGCTTTTGAAAAAAAGACAGGGGTAATGATCCTGACGCCACATCTTGGAAATTGGGAGCTGCTTTTCCCCTTTTTCAATGGAAAGTTTCCTTTATCAGCCATGTATAAACCTGCTCGTATGAAAATTCTGGATGATCTGATCAAAGCGCAAAGAGCGCAAAATGGCGGAGAAGTATTCCCTGCAAGTGCAAGGGGCGTACGAAACATTATTCGAGCTTTAAAACAGGGTAAAGTGACCTTTATTTTACCCGATCAGGAACCTGCTCAAAATGCAGGTGTTTTTGCACCATTTTTTAAACAACCTGCCTGGACAATGACTTTACCTGGTCGTTTATATGAAAAAACAGGTTGTGAATTACTATTTGCCTGCGTCTTACAAACCGAAAAGGGTTTTAGAATCATTTTTAGAACAGCTCAGGGAATAAGCCAGGCAATGGAGCAACAGGATTTGGCCGAAGCCATTAATCTAAATATGGAAAGTCTTATTCGTATTGCACCAGAGCAATACCAATGGAGCTACAAACGATTTTACTACCAGCCAGACGGGCAGGAGCAGATTTATTTGTAACTTGCTCCCTTACTTCCGCCAAAAAGCAGGTGTCATCAACACCAGCAATGGAAATATTTCTAAACGCCCAAACAACATGGCCAGACTCAAGATCCATTTACCAAGATCGCTCACCGCCTGATAATTTGAAGCCACCTTGTTGAGACCGGGACCCATGTTGTTCATACAGGCTGCAACGGCAGAAAAGGCGGTCATGGGATCAAGTCCATCACCAATTAAAAGTAACATCATGATAGTGAAAATAACGATATAAGTTGCGAAAAACCCCCAAACAGCCTGGATCACTTTGTCAGGGACGGCGATATCTCCCAATTTAATCACAAATATGCCGTTAGGATGTATAAGACGTTTAACTTCTCGCCAGCCCTGTTTGAACAGTAACAAAATACGCATTACTTTCATGCCGCCGCCAGTTGAACCGGCACAACCACCGGCAAAACTCGACAATAATAAAAGCATGGGTAAGAAACTTGGCCAACCTTGAAAGTTATCAATGCTGAAACCTGTCGTGGTGGCAATGGACATGGCGTGGAAAATTGCCTGATGGAAAGCTATTAAGCCATGTTCATAGTAATCATATGCCCACAGAACCAGGGTAGAAATAAAAATAACTCCTCCGAGAATGGTGATGTAGGCTCTAAACTCAGGATCCTTGAGATAGGGGATATTATTGGGGAACTCTCCTTTGGAAAAAGAGCGAACCGCGATAAAATGCAATGAAAAATTGACTGCACCGAGAAACATAAAAAGCTCTGCTATTAATTCAATGGAACGATTATTGAAAAAACCTATGCTGGCATCGTGAGTCGATAGACCTCCAATGGCTATGGTGCTAAAAGAGTGGCCAATGGCATCGAATAAACTCATACCTGCCATCCAGTACAGCAAACCGCAGGCTAATGTTAAACCCAGATAAATTTTCCACAGGGCTTTGGCTGTTCCTGCTATACGTGGGGTGAGCTTGCTATCTTTAACAGGACCGGGTGTTTCTGCTTTGTAGAGTTGCATACCACCAATACCCAACATGGGTAAAATGGCAAC
>JBFFIY010000147.1:0-12153 GCA_041556195.1 Enterobacterales bacterium | reverse complement strand
CCATGAATAACCAAATTTGCCCCATGTGCCTGAATTGAGCGGTTCTGATCAGGACTATTACATTCAGGCACCACAATGGTAACTGGTAGGCCAACTCGTTTTCCTGAATAAGTTAAACTCTGGCCATGATTGCCTCTCGTTGCAGATATAATACCTTTGGTATTGGGGTGGTTTTTCTTAATGTTATGCATTAACTGAATACCACCTCGCACTTTAAAAGCAGTAGTGGGCGTATGATTTTCATGCTTTACCCACACATTACAACCTGTGCGTTGACATAATAATGGCCAATTATACTGAGGAGTGGGATTTATCAATTGATGTATTAAAGTTACAGATTGCTCTAACTCTTTTATATTAAACATAAAAATAGTATATACCCCTGAAAAGATGAATTAGATTAATACTATCTGTTTGGTATTTATTAGCAACATAAATGTAGGGTATATCCATACATATGTTCTTGCTTGCTTCTTAGCCATTGTGACTAAACTACAATGACTAACTACAAGACAGTCGCGTAATTATCAGACTGAATATCTGAAACGAAATAAATGGCTCAATCACTCTGAATCAGGCATTTTGAATACATTTGGTTTTGATTTCTTTGTGAGAACTCATTCTAATCAAAACTATGCTATCTTTTCTAATGTAAACCTTTGATTCATGCTTATTGAATAAACAGATTGGCCTTAAATATAAATTTATGGCGATTATTAACAGTAATAAATTATCCTGACAGGAAACTATGCGTAATCTTGAATGGAATGAAGGAATGAGTGTCGGTGTTGAAGCCATCGACAATGATCATAAAACTCTCCTGTCACTTATCAATGAAGTAAACGAAGCCATTAACAGTTCTAGCACGGATGCTATCGTCGAAGATATATTCAAAAGGCTGGAAGACTATACAAAACAGCACTTCGCCCGCGAAGAATTACTAATGAGGCAATGTCGCTACAATGATCTGGAAGATCATAAGAAACAGCATCAGAGATTTATAAACAAAATTCCCGAACTTAGAAACCACTTATTAAATGCCAATACTATAGATGTGGCCTCAGAAACTGGCCTGTTTCTGTTAAATTGGTTAATGAATCATATTATTGTCGAAGATATGTCTTATGCCAAAACGGTACACGATCATGGTTTGGCAACCAGCCAACATCAGGAAAGATCCCTTCTCAAACGAATATATTGCTGGATTGGCAAAAAAATTATTTTAGATAAACGTATTTTCCTTAGTACTCTGGTGCCTATAATTGGATTGATCATACTCAGCATGACCATTCTCTGGCACAACTTTCAAGAATATGACACTACCAAACATCTTCTGAAGCTCACTGATGTCATTCGCAATATTAATACACTTAGCCATAACTTGCAGGCCGAACGAGGTCTATCCACAGGTTACATAGTTTCAAAATACAAAGATTTTTCTTCTGAACTGAAAAAGCATCGGAAAATTACCGATGTGGCAGCAAAAGCCTACCTGCAAACACTAACTGAGCTTTCACCAAAATTGATTAATAAAGAGATGTTAATTCATGTTAACAATAGCGAAGAATGGTTAAAGCGACTGAAAGCCCAACGCAATATGATTGATAGCCAACTCAGTTCAATTGATAATATGCAGGAATACTATTCTGGATTAATAGAAAGTTTAGTGTCCGTTTATGATGCGATGGCTCTATTAGAAATAGAAGCTGATCTGATGCATAATATTATTGTAATATCTGCAATTATAAAACTTAAAGAAGCTACGGGGTTAGAGCGTGCTTTGGGCACACAAATCCTGGAGAAAGGTCAGTTCACAAATATTGAGTTTCAAAAATTTTCTCAATTAGTCGGCAAGCAAGAAGGACTGCTGGAGATTTTTGAACATGCTTCCACCAGCAAGCAAAAAACCAGATGGAAACTGTTTGTTGAAAGTGAAATTTCTATTAAAGTAACCAAACTGGAATTGCTAATTCACGATTTAGCGACCAAAGGAAATTTGCCTGATTTTGACAGTAATCATTGGTTTGAAGTAATGTCCAGCAAAATAGATCAGCTTAAATTACTGATTGAGCAATTGGTAGTAGATATGGAAATTAATGCCAAAAAGAAAACAAATAATTTGCAGATGACATTATATACAACGGCTGGTGTTCTGTTATTTCTAATGCTGTTAACTCTGTCTATATCCTGGTTATTAAATCAAAGCATTCTTTACCCTGTTCGTCATCTCACCAATGCTATGAAACGCCTGGCTCAGGGGCACAGAGATGTCAGATTTACTGATGATTATGCCAACGATGAAATTGGTGAAATGATTGATGCCTATGAGCACAGTCGTCGCAAATTGTTACAAGCCGATATATCCTCAGCAGTCAAGTTTCAACGACAGTCATTCAGCTTGCAACAAAAGCACCGTGAAAAAGAACAATATCAACAACTTGCTTCAATAGATTTTTTGACAGGTGCAATGAATAGACGTAAATTTAAAGAACTGGCCAAAATGGAACTAAAGCGAGTCAAACGCTATAAAAAGGGACTCTCTCTAATGATGCTTGATATAGATCACTTTAAAAAAATCAATGATACACATGGACATGCAAGCGGCGATTGCGTATTAAAAGCTTTTTATCAAACTTGCAACAACTCTGTACGTAAAACTGATATCATCGCACGTATAGGTGGTGAAGAATTCGTGATTCTTATGCCAGAAACCAGTTTGAAACCGGCTAGTGATTTAGCCGAACGCATACGCATAGAGATAAATAATCTTGAAGTGAAAACGGAAGGAATTACGATCAAACTCACCGTCAGTATCGGTGTTACAGCATGGGATGCAACTGCTGGAAGTATTGATGTTATGGTTGAAAGAGCCGACAAGGCGCTTTATAAAGCAAAAAACACTGGTCGAAATCGAGTTATTACATTTTAAAAAAACAATATTGAGTCAATTAATTAACACATACAATATGTTGGTTTATGTAACTTTTTGAAATTTCAACGTTTAATGAATTCAGGTGACCCATCTTATCCAAAGTTGAGGTTAAATAGAGAAATACTCATTTTTACGTTCAAAAGTTGCGTTTATCAAAGTCTATTGGTTATCATGTGGATAATAATAACAACCAGATCCAAACATTATGATTATCAAAAATATATTTAATTTACTCTACTCACCCAAAGAAGAATGGCATTGCATTGCTAAGACCAACCGGAAATCATCAAAAATTTTTATCTTCTTTGTGATACCCATGGCTTTAATTCCCACAATATCTGCAACAATTGGTGCCTCTTATGTGGGGTGGAATATTGCCGGGGGAGAGATCCATAAGCTTACCTTTGAAAGTGCTGTGCAATTATCTATTGCTGCATTTTTTGGTATGTTAATGGCTGTTGCGGTTGGTGGTTGGTTAATTCAGTGGATGGCAAAAACCTATGGCGGTAATGCAGACTTAAGCCGCAGTATGGCTCTTGCAGCCTATAGTGCAACACCTCTTTTTCTTGTAGGCGTTTTAGGGCTCTACCCTGTTCTTTGGGTTGATATGCTATTTACATTGATAGCTATTGCTCTTTCGGTACGATTACTGTTTTTAGGCGTCCCTGTCATGATGGAAACAGATGAAGACAAGGGATTTTTATATGCCAACTCAATTTTAACCGTAGCTATGGTACTAGTGATAGGTCTTCTCGTTATCACCGTTTTATTCTGGGGAAGTGGGCTAGCGCCAGCGTTTATGAGTTAGAGAGTTGCGAGTTGCGAGTTGCGAGTTGCGAGTTGCGAGTTGCAAGAACTCTAAAAATATTACGTAAATAATCAATTTTTCCTTGTTTACGCTCGTAACTCAGAACTCGCACCTGTTTGTTTCTAAAACCCATACACAATGTTAATAGAAGTTACCGTATCGGTTGATGATGAACCTACAGGTGCATTGCTGGTATTTTTGACGTTGTAGTTCAGTTTTATAGATATATCATCGGTTACTTTACTGACGAAACCTATATCCAGAAAGGTAATAGTTTGCTCTGAACCATTATCAACAGAGACATTGCCAGCAAGTTTGGTACTTTCAGTAAAGTTATATTCACTCTTGGCCCCAACATGAATGATGGCCTCCTGTTCGTTACCACCGGCATCAAATTGGCTATAACGATAACCTGGACCTATATCAGCAGAAAGTTTGAATTTTTTATTGTCATAAAAAATTTTACCGTAACCAACCACCATCGTCGATTGATAATCAAAACCACTGAACTTATCCACATCATGTATAATGGCTCCAAACAGATACTTACCCTTTTCCAGCTTTCTGTCTATTTGAATATTGGTTAAATAACGTTCTACAGTGTCTTCACCATCACTCTCGGCTTGTATGGCTTCGAATTTAAACTGATGACGCCATTTTTCCCGATCATCAACCATTGCAAATTTACCGGTTGTTGTGGTGGTTTCACTGTTGCCAGTGGTAATTACCAAACCAAAATCAACGTTTCCCGAAAGCCCCTTTGCTGCAGATTTTGTATTGTTACTCGCTTCAACTGCACTTGCCTTACCAGAATCAAAGATACTATTCATATCCAATGCGTTAACTGTAGATATCTGGCTCAGTAAGATCCCCGTTCCCACAAGTTGAGAAATTTTAAATAAGTTCATAAAAAGTTCCGTTATTTTTCTAAAGGTGTTATTTCAAATGTTCATCAAAAAAACGGCTAATTTTGCTAAACAAATGTAGCCGTACTTCTTTACCCCAGATGGAATGTTTACTACCCGGATATGACATGATTGAAAAATCTTTATTAGATTTTTGCAGCGCATCATACAAAGCGGTACTGTTGCTGTAAAGCACATTGTCATCAGCCATACCATGAACTAGCAACAGCTTGCCTTTTAATCCTGAAATATATTTAAATACATTGCTATCTTCATAACCTTGAGTGTTTTTTTCAGGAGTTGAAATAAATCGTTCTGTGTAATGGGTATCGTAAAGCTTCCAGTCAGTTACTGGAGCAACCGATACCCCTACTTTAAATACTTCTGGCGCTTTAAACATTGACATCAATGTCATATAACCACCATAACTCCAGCCAAATACACCTATTTTGTCCGCATCGATATAAGACTGTTCTTTCAACCAGTTAATGCCCTTAAGCTGATCTTCTAATTCAACTTTTCCCAACTGTTTATAGATTGGATTTTCAAATCTTTTACCACGATGGGTTGAACCTCGATTATCAAGAGTAAAAATGATATATCCTTTATTAACCATATACTGATGCCAATAATCGTTATTGCCCTTCCAGCCTCTATCTACCTTTTGAGCTCCGGGTCCACCGTAAACATAAACAATGACCGGATATTTTTTTCCTTTTATCATCGACTTAGGTTTTTTAATCCGATAATAAAGATCCTGTCCATCGGTAGCTTTTACAGTTCCAAACTCAATATCAGGCTGATTGCCCGAGTAGGGATAAAAGGGGTGAGTCTTATCAAGCTGGTTGGCAACTAAAGTATTAAGCTTTTTTCCACTTGCCTGAAACAGGCTCGAATTTGGTGGAACAGATCCTGATGAAAAGCTATCAATATAAACCTTATTGTTTTTTGAAAAACTGATTGAATGCACTCCCTCAACTCTGGTTAGAGCAATAGGCGTCTGGGGTTTGTTAGAGTTAATAGATACTTTATAAAGATGACGCTCTAACGGAGATTTGAATGTTCCCTCAAAATAGGCCATACCTTCAGTTTCATCCAGGGCAACAATTTTTAGAACTTGCCATTTTCCATCGGTAAGTTGCGCCTTCATTATTCCATCATTGGAATAACGATAAAGATGTTTAAATCCTGTTCGTTCTGAAGCCCAGATAAAATCATCCGACTCACTTAAAAAACGTAAGTCTTTATGCAAATTGATCCAGGTATCACTGGTTTCTGTCAGTAATAATTGTTGTTTTCCTGTATCAATAGAATATTTTATGAGTTTTAGCTGTTGTTGATCTCTGGACTGTATTTGCACAGAAAGATGTTTACTGTCTTTAAACCAAAGAACTCTGGGAAGATAGATATCTTTTTCTTCCCCCAGATCTAACCAGACTGTTTTTAAATTGTCATTTTTTTCAGAGTCTGAATTTAGATGAAGTGGAGACAAACTAACAACCGCTAACTTAATCTCGACGTTTTTACCACCTGTGCTAGGGTAACGTTGCTCAAAGACCCGCATGCCATTAGCATTAATTTCATATCTTTTTTCAATAGCTACTGGTGATTCATCAATTTGGGTATAGGCAATAGAATGTTCATCGTCTGACCACCAATAACCGGTATAACGAGACATTTCTTCTTGAGCCACAAATTCAGACATGCCATTTTTGATAGTTCCCTTACCATCGAAAGTAATTTGTTTTTCGTTACCGGTTTTAACATTAATTATCCAGATATTTTGTTCACGGATAAAAGATATCCAATTATCTTTTGGTGAAAGCTTAACATCAGTTTCGTAAACTTTAGTCTTAATTAATTGGCGTGTTTGTTTTGTATTTAAATCAAAAACAAAAACATCACCAGCTAAAGGAAACACCAACATTTTTCCTTTTGAGTCCCAGAAGTATTGAGTTATACCAGTAGCAAATAGTCTTTGTCGTTCTCTGCGTGCTTTTTCCTCATCAGAAAGTACTTCATTACTAACCAGTTTACGTGAATCTACAAGAAGTGTTTTATCTCCAGATTTTACATCTTGTTGCCATAAATCGTAACGTTCAGAATCTGTTTCGCTGGCTTGAAGATAAGTTACGCGCAAACCATCCGGGGAAAGCTTCATTTCTCTTAATGATTTTCCATCTAATGAAGGAGAATCGTTAATCCGCTCAATGGTTAATTTGTTTGAATTTTTCAAATCAGAATTTAAAGTCTTAGCACTCAATAACTCTGTTTGCACAGGCAAAAACAAACTGGTTAAAATCACTAATTGAAAAAAAACATTTTTTATTGCTTTCATAAATATTTCTCTTTTAAATAAAATTTTATATGCGTTACCCTGACGATGTAGCTCTATTGATGTTAGATGCTGTTTGTAAACATGGCATCCAATAGGCCGGGTATTTGTCATGGTAATATTTTTGCGCCTGTATCTTACCGGAATTTCCTGGAGGGAAATTCCAGTTAGTTAAAATATTTCTTATCTCAAGATCGGCAATTGGCAACAACCTTTCGATCTTAACTAATCCCAGGCGAATATATTCTGTAAATTCAGTTGCTAACTCTTGCAGAGTCAAACCCTGTTCAATGGCATATTCCTCAATATCCGTTTGATTGACTGGTTCTGACAAAGCTGATAATACCAGATCCAGCTGATGTTGTTGTTCAAGGGTATAATCATAAATGGCTTTGAGCAAATCTTCAGCATATTTCTCTGCTCTCACCTCTCCCACTCCATCAACCTGACTCAAGTCTGATTTAGTCTGTGGTAAATGCCTGGTGAGTTGCAACAGAGTTCTGTCAGCCATGATCTGGTGTTCAAGAACATCAGCTTTAGCAGCTAATTGTGCTCTTATTTGTCGTAATTTTTGATAAAGTGCATGTTGCTTATAAGCTTCTCTATCTTTGTGGGTCAAGTAATCAGAAGTTAAAAAGTATCTTAATGCGTTAACCTTTAAAGTTTCTTCTCCCTTGAGCAATTTTTTACACACAGTAGACAATTTAACCAATTCGCTGTATTCACCATGTAACTGTAATTGTCGACTGGCAAGTAATTCCCAAAAAACTGCTCTCCATTCATCAACAGAATAGGATTTACCTATACCGAAAACAGAAAGTTGCTCATATCGCATAGCGGATAAATCACTCGTTTGTGAATTAACTTTTTTACCTCGTAAAATTTTAATTAACAAATCAATTCCTATCGTTTGTCCACATCGATAAACGGCAGATAGTGCCTGCCTAGCTAACTCAGTCAGATCTGTTTTAGTTCTGGGAAAATAGCAATTATCACAATGTTGACATTCAATAGTTTGACTGTCTTCGCTTTGCTGCGGTTGATGTTGTTCATTTTGTAGTCCATCATGATGACAGAAGTTGGATAATAGTCTCTGTCTACGACAGCTTACCTCCAGAATATATCTCATTAAATCTAATAGTTGCTCGGTTTCCCATAATTGACGTTCAGCATCAAGATCACCATGAGAGATCCAATGATGTAGTTTTTGGAAATCTCTAAGACCAAACACCATCCATACATCAGCAGGATGACCATCTCGACCCGCTCTACCAGTTTCCTGATGGTAAGATTCAATATTTCTGGGCAGACCCATATGAGCAACAAATCTAACATCTGGTTTGTTCACGCCCATACCAAAAGCTATAGTTGCCACAATAATCAAGGTTTTATTATGCAAAAAACGTTGTTGAACAGCCCATCGCTGTTCCGACTCTAAACCCGCATGATAGGATTCACAGACAATATTTTGTTGACATAAAAACTGGCAAACATCTTCTACCTGTTTTCTAGTTTGGCAATAAACTATGCCAGAATGACTGAGATGTCTCGCCTCAATAAACTCCATTAGCTGTTTATTGGCTCGCTTTTTAGGCTGGATCCAATAAAGTAAATTGGCCCGATCAATATTATCTTCAAACACTTTGGCTTTTTCTAAAGATAATTGTTTTATGATATCCTGCCGACAGGCACTGGAAGCCGTGGCCGTCAAAGCGATTCTGGGAACTCTGGGAAATTCAGTGGCAAGTAATTTAAGTTGTTGATATTCGGGTCTAAAGTATTGTCCCCAGCTCCAGATACAATGTGCCTCGTCAATGGCAAACAATGCAATATCAACCTGATGAAGTTGCTCCAGTATTCTCGGACTCATCATTTTTTCTGGTGATAAATATAGTATATCTAAAACGCCCATTTTTAATTGTTGTTCGATTTCTTCTTCCTGGCGCCAATCTTGTCCAGCATTCAGGCAAGCTGCCGATATTCCTAGCTGTTCCAGCTCAGCTACCTGCTCTGTCATCAACGCAATCAGTGGCGAAATCACCACTGCTACACCGTCACGCACCAGTGCTGGCAATTGATAGCATAAGGATTTTCCAGAACCCGTTGCCATCACCACCAAAGCATCCTGATCTGCAATCAAATGTTCAATGATTTGACGTTGCTGTCCTCGGAATTTCTGATAACCAAAGGTTTTATGTAGTATTTGTTCTATAGATGGAGTCATTTAGTTCTAATAAATAAACATATGTCATTGATGTTGAAACTGGGGCTATAATAACACTCTCCAACCTAAAAAAATCAGTTCAAAACGGATTCTTACTCTATTTTTGGGTACATTTTAGAATTCCATAGAGAATAAATATGCATCGTTCATCTGGCCGCTGGCAACTCGGACTACTACTCGCTCTGATTACTTCCAGTATGTGGGGGTTACTGCCAATTGCAGTTGAGATCCTGTTAAAATCTATGGATCCCTGGACCATTACTTTTTACCGATTCTTTGGTGCCACACTGATCATTGGACTGTACCTGATAAAAACCAGACAGTTACCCAGTTTGAAAAAACTATCACCTATGCTGCTTATTTTGCTAAGTATTGCTATTTTAGGGCTTTGTGCCAATTACATTTTTTTCTTATTAGGTCTACCCCTGGCAAAAGCTGCAACCACACAGGTACTGATTCAAGTTGCGCCAATGTTGCTGTTATTTGGTGGGTTATTCTTTTTTAAAGAACAGTTTAGTCGGCTCCAATGGCTAGGATTTTCCATCTTTTTAATAGGCCTGGGGTTATTCTTCAACCATCGCCTGGCTTCTTTACTCTCCCTGAGTGGAGACTATGCCTTAGGCGTTTTTTACATCTTTATCGCAGCAATTACCTGGGCAGCCTACGCCCTGGCCCAAAAACAGTTATTAAAAAACTATTCTTCTTTAGCCATCATTTTTATGATCTTAACCGTTGGTAGTATTGGCTTTTTGCCAGTTTCTCAAGTCTCACAAATATTTGAACTCGATAACTTCAATTTGTGGTTATTACTTTTTGCAAGCCTGAACACCGCTATCGCCTATGGCTGTTTTGCTGAAGCATTAGCTCATTGGGAAGCTAGCAGAGTAAGCGCTATTTTATCTATTACACCAGTAATAACAGTTATTTGTCTGGAAATATTATCCTCCAGTTTTCCCACCATATTTTCTATGGAACCACTAAGTTGGTTAACCCTTTCAGGAATGCTCATTGTAGTTGCAGGCTCTATGGTGACTGCACTGGGAAAATCGTCACAAAAATCTCAACCAGACGCTACTCATACCGAAAAAAATAATAGTACTAACTATAAAAATGGCTCTCATCTTGATACATTAGCAAAAGCCAGTGAAACCTAGGGCCTGTTTATCGCTATGAATACACCTGAACTACAAACGTCCTTTGATCAGCAACACATCTGGCATCCCTATAGTGCTATTCCACCATCAATTGCTCCATTATTGGTAAAAAAAGCCCAGGGTTGTGAGCTCATTTTAGATGATGATACTCATCTCATTGACGGCATGGCTTCCTGGTGGTCTGTTATTCATGGTTATAACCATCCATTGTTAAACCAGGCACTAAAATCTCAAATTGATAAAGTTTCTCATGTGATGTTTGGTGGTTTGACTCATGAACCTGCCATTGAACTTTCCCGCTTATTAATTGATATAACTGCTCCTGAACTGGATAAGGTGTTTCTGGCTGACTCAGGTTCTGTAGCCGTGGAAGTGGCTATGAAAATGGCCGTTCAATATTGGCGTTCACTCCCTGAACCGAAACCAGATAAATCTAAATTCCTGACTATTAAACAGGGTTATCATGGAGATACGCTAAACGCCATGTCGGTTTGTGATCCAGACAATGGCATACATCAGGTATTTGGAGACTGGGTTCCTAAACAGTTTTTTGCCAGAAGTCCTGGTGCTCGCTCAAAAACTGAATGGCAAAATACTCAATTCGATGAACAGGATATTGAAGATTTTAAGCATCAAATCCAAACGCATCACTCACAAATTGCAGCAGTGATCCTGGAGCCCATCTGTCAGGGTGCTGGCGGCATGAGATTTTACTCACCGGAATTTTTAAGACAGGTTAAAAAGCTTTGTGAACAATATGACGTATTGTTGATTCTGGATGAAATTGCCACAGGTTTTGGCAGAACTGGTGAACTATTTGCTTATGAGCATACTGGAAACAAGGAAAACATGATCGCGCCTGATATTCTCTGTTTAGGCAAAGCATTAACAGGCGGATATATGAGTTTAGCTGCAGTGCTCACTACCGATAAGATTAGTTCTACTATTTCAAATGGTCAAGTGAAAGCGTTTATGCATGGCCCAACGTTTATGGGAAATCCATTAGCCTGCGCTGTTGCTATTGAAAGCATTAAGTTATTGATAAATTCACCCTGGAAAAAGAATGTTTCTATGATAGAAACCCAACTTCATAATGAACTCTCACCACTTCGAGACAACAACCAGGTTGTAGATGTTAGAGTTTTGGGGGCAATCGGCGTGGTTGAAATGAAACAGGACATCGATATGGCTAAGACTACAGCATTTTTCAAAAATAAAGGGGTTTGGTTGAGGCCGTTTGGTAAGTTATTGTACCTGATGCCGCCTTATATTATTAGTGCCTCACAACTGACTCAGATCACACGGGCTATGGGGGAGTTTGTTGAGACTAAATTCATCAGCTGACCGTTTTAAAGATCCTTGCAGTCGGACAATAACCCCCTTGCAGAACTCAGTGAACGCAAAGGCACCAGTTCAATAATATTACCTCTGATCACCAACGTGAACTTCTGCCCCGCTTCTAAATGCAACTCCTCTCGAACAGTTTTTGGGAGTGATATTTCATACTTACTAGACAGTTTCGCTTGATTCATAATATTTTACCAAATTCAGGTCGATGAAAACACCGTAAAACAATACATGAAAATATGCAAATTGCGTTCTAGTGACAATTTGACACATTGTTGCATCAAACAACTGCCCCATTGAAGATAAAGCCCACACTCCGCACCAAATTTTCAAGAATTAAAGTTTCAGTTGGCAATCAATCATCTTGAAGACAATCCTGTCTGAAATCAGTCTGAAATAATTTAGAACAGCCACAGCCAATTCTACCGAATCGGCATTCCTGATAATT
>JBFFIY010000146.1:0-12322 GCA_041556195.1 Enterobacterales bacterium | reverse complement strand
GGGGGAGATAATCCAAGTCCCACATCTCCAATCAATGCAACAGGTCGAATATAGGCACTTGTTAACTGATTTTTTTCAACCACTTCGCAGCAACCAGCCATTATTTGTTCTGGTGAGTATGGCATCAACATTCGATAAATTTTTGCCGATCCAAATAGGCGCTCGATATGTTCCTGTAGACGAAAAACACAAGGGCCGTCAGGTGTTTCGTATACTCGAACACCCTCAAATACAGATGAACCATAATGAATGGCATGGCTTAATACGTGGACCTGTGCTTGTTCCCAGGGAACTAATTTGCCGTTAAACCAAATTGTTTTTTGTTGTTGACTCATGATGGTTTGCCTCTTTATTAATTAATCAGTATTCAAATTTAAAATGTGATAAATCTGAGTAGTGCTTTGCTTAAATTATAAAATTTGTTCAGGTGTTAATTTCTTATTTTCTGGTGATCAACGCATGTTTGATTGGTGCCCTTTGATCGGAATTAGTGTTGGGTGCTGCTCAAAAACCTGAACGCTATGTACGTTGTGTATTTTTCCCAGTTGATTAAATAATAGTTGTACTGGCCTCTGGCTATCTACTGACAAGGTGATCTCCAATTCTTGTTGATTTTGGCTAGTGGTTACATTCATCGAGTTAACCTGAAAACCTCGATGGCGAGTGACACGTAAAAGGCGTTCTAATGTCGCTAATTCATTAAAGGTGTGTAAGTGTATGATATGGGTCATGACAAACTCTCCATCATTTGATCGATACTTTGGTTAGGGGGCACAAGTGGCCATACGTTTTCGCCTTGATCAATGATGACATGTAGTAGATAAGCATCGGTTGAGTTGAGCAGTCGTTCCAGTGCATCAGGTACTTGCTCCTGATCCACAATTCTTTCTCCTTTAATGCCAAATGCTGCAGCTAATGCAACAAAATCAGGGTTGTCTTCCAATTGCACCTGTGAGTAACGTTCTTCAAAAAATAGCTGTTGCCATTGACGAACCATACCCAGTCTTTGATTGTCAAAGAGTAAGATTTTCAAAGGTAACTTCGCTCGTTTTATTGTTGCTAATTCCTGAATGTTCATCATGATTGAACCATCACCTGTAACCAGAACTACCGCACGATCTGGCTGGGCTAACTGTGCTCCGATAGCTGCAGGTAGGCCAAACCCCATAGTTCCCAGACCACCACTGGTGAGTAATTGAAAAGGTTCACTAAATTGCATATGTTGTGCAACCCACATTTGATGCTGACCAACATCGGTTGCAATTATGTGTTTTTTATCCAGAGTGGATGATAGTTTTGATGAAAGTTGGCGCAATAAATCAGGAGCAAAAATATCTTGTTTTTGTTCTCTGGATGGAATGTTTTGTTGAATATCAGCTAAATTGTTCTGGGTTTGTTTGATAAAACTATGATGTTCTTTCAATAGTTTTACCTGCGAATGCCACTCAATTAAATCTAACTTGATCTGTTTAGAGATTAATAGAGTCGTTAATTGTTTAAGGTGGATAGATAAATCACCTAAAATAGCGACATCAACGGCTCTGCGTTTTCCAATTTCGGCTTCATCAATATCGAAATGAATGACCTTTGCGTGGGGAGCAAAGCTATCTAATTTTCCTGTTACTCGATCATCAAATCTGGCACCTACAGCAATTAAAAGATCACAGCTTTGAACCGCGTTATTGGCAGCAGGATTGCCATGCATGCCAAGCATGCCAAGGTTTAAAGAATGATCACAGGGAACGATACCAAGAGCTTTTAATGTAGATACACATGGGATGAGCGTGGCATCCATCAGTTCACGGAGGAAATTTGTTGCCTGAGCAATTGCAATTCCTCCGCCCAGATAAAACAAAGGTCGTGATGCTTGCTCAACTAATTCTATTATTTGTTTTATAGACTGATGTTCAATCGGTTTTACCACCGGCGCTGATTTTAAATAGGGTTGGTAGCTTACGTTCTGGCATTGCACGTCTTTAGGTATATCAATTAATACTGGTCCGGGTTTTCCACTTGCCGCTAATTCAAATGCCTCGGGTACTATTCGATTCAAATCATTGGCATCGGTCACAAGAAAACTGTGCTTGGTTACAGACAATGATAATCCCAGGACATCAATTTCCTGAAAGGCATCTGTACCAATTGAACTCATTGGTACCTGTCCGCAAATCGCGATCATTGGAACAGAGTCAAATTGAGCATCTGCAAGTGCAGTGATTAAATTGGTGGCGCCTGGTCCTGAGGTGGCAAGACAGACTCCCACGCTTTGTTTAGATCTGGCGTAGCCTAATGCAGCGAAACCAGCACCCTGCTCATGACGACACATCAAATGTTCAATTCCACTGTCCAATAGTGCGTCATACACCGGCATGATCGCACCACCAGGATATCCAAATAACTGCTTTATGCCCTGTTGCTGTAATAACTTAATTAGTAATTGTGCACCGTTCACCCGGTTTTTACTCCCGTTGCAACCAACTCATCTGTTCGCGTAATTTTGCACCAGTGCTCTCTATCGGATGTAAACAGCTTTGTTGCAAATCATTTTGAAAGTTATTGGCGCCATTTTCATATTCATCCATCCATTCTCTGGCGAATTTACCATCTTGAATTTCTTTTAAAACGCTTCGCATGTGCTCACGAGTTTGTTGATCCACAATTCTATTACCTCGTGTTAATGCGCCATAATTGGCGGTATCACTGACAAATTTATGCATGAGTGAAATGCCACCCTGATAAAATAGATCGACGATAAGTTTTAATTCATGCATACATTCGTAATAGGCCAACTCCTTCTGGTATCCCGCTTCTACAAGGGTTTCCCATCCAGCTTTTACGAGTTCGACTGCGCCGCCACAGAGCACTGCCTGTTCACCAAAAAGATCAGTTTCAGTCTCTTCTTTAAACGTGGTTTGAAGCACTCCGGCACGTGTACCTCCAATGCCATGTGCATAAGCCAAAGCTTTTTCTGTTGCGCTACCACTATAGTCCTGGTCAACAGCAAGCAAGCAGGGAACACCAGCACCTTTACAAAATTCCTCGCGTACAAGATGTCCAGGACTTTTAGGAGCAATCATTACCACATCGAGATCTGCATCTGGTTTGATTAATTTATAATGAATATTAAAACCGTGTGAAAAAAGTAGTGTTGCTCCTGGTTTTAGATAATCTTTCACCTGTTCCTGATATAATTTTTCCTGTGTCATATCCGGTGTCAGAAAGGCAATGACATCGGCTTTTTTTACCGCATCTTGAACTGTTTCAGGTTGCCATCCATCTTGTTCCGCCTGTTTCCATGATTTTCCTCCAGCACGTAATCCTAGTGTTACGTTGGCTCCGCTTTCTCGAAGGTTTAGTGCTTGTGCTTTCCCTTGCCGACCATAACCCAGCACAGCAATCTGATTGTTTTCCAGAAGTGAAGTATCAGCATCATTTTCATTAAACATTTTGTACATAGGTTTTTTTCTCCAGTTAAATAATGAACTATTTTGTTTTATTGTCTTTGTTTCTGTGAACTATCTGTATTTTTCCGTTTTAAAAATTTGGCACCATTAAACGAAAAAGCCTCCGGTCTTTTCAGAGCGGAGGCTTTTATTTTTCATTTTTCAAATCAAAAAAGCCGCCGCAGTGGTTGAATAACCACTACAATGACGAGTCTAATGAGTTGGACTAATAGGTTGTTATGCATGTTAATTTTCATATTTATTTTCCGATTTTAGTTTTCGTTTTTCTTTAAGTCTTTTATTGCTCTAAATATTTAATTAATAATTCAATAAAAATTGAGACATAAAAAAACCCCCGGTCCTTTCAGAGCGGGGGTTTTAATTCGTTTATCTAACGCAATTAATCCCACCGCCTGCTAATCACGAGCAGAACCACATTAATCACAATAATTGAAGTTAGAGATTTTAATATCATTTTTTTATACCAAATTGAATTGTAATAAGAAGTATCATAGGCAAATATGTTTAGCAACAACTTTTTTGATTTTTTCAGGTTTTTGTTGTGAATTTGTAAAAATTTCTAAAAAATTGAATCTCTTTGGGATTTATTCAACTGATTTTTCCAGGTTCAATACCCTATATCAGAATATTACCGCCTATTGCGGACTCCAGGGTGATGTCAGATATATAAATTTAGTCTATAGTTAGCAAATAGAAGGAATATTATATTGGAGGCGTTGTATGACCATACCAACAGATGAAGAATTAAAAATTGCTCTTAAAGAGGCAGGTTTGATGAGGGAGCGTGGTGAAGACCCTAAATTTATAGCTAAAGCTTTATTGAGCCTGAATTATCGCATGAAATTCTACGACGACGTTTTTCAGGCAGCGAATCATTTTCTTTATTTTGGTATGGAAGAATCAGATCATCAGCTTTTAATCAAAGCGATTGAGGATCTAAAGAGTGAAGAATTACGTTCAGCAAAGCTCGAACCTCCTGAATTAGGGCTGTAGATTTTAAAGGAGCAATCAACTTCAAGATGTGCATGGAAGCATTAAAATTTGAAGTGTTTTCAGTGCGTTGCTTGCTTTTTGTCATAATTAATTTAATATTATTTGAGGTAAACTGTGTTTCCTAACCGTTTTTTTGGATTTACAGTATTTCAGATTTGAACTTTCCAGTTATTTTATTGGTTATACGAAAAATAAGAAAATAACGAATTATTCGTAGATGTTTATTGTTGGGTGTAAGTTGCTTTAAACATTGTTTAATCGTGCCGTTCAGGAATGCCAGATCAGGCAAACTATCTTTATTATGGATAACTGAGTTTAATCCAGGGGTTTAGCTTGTTAATTAGTTACGCCCGGAAATTTAAAAAGAGATTATCCAAACGAATGTCTATTCAATCCAGATTGGTTTTTATATTGTTATTAGTGGTCATATTATCCATGGCTGCAGTGTTTGGCTTATATCAGGAAGCAAAAGGTAGCCGATTTCAGCAGTTAAATTTTTTGCATTTAAAATATAGCGAACAACTTCATAAAAAACTCCCTCAAGTTAATTTTCTCACATCGGATATTGAAGAGATCCGTCATCTTGTGCTGAATATTCGAACTCAACCGCAGGAATGTATTGCTCTAATTACGTTTTTTGATCGTTTTATGATGTATATGATTGGAACGGATCATGCCATTGAGCTGTGTGAAAATGATATCAAGTTAGCAGACCGTACATTAGCGCAGCTTGATAAGTTTCAACAAGGAGATATGGGTGAAACACAAATACGAAGACTTTTGAAAAAGGCTGCTATTGGGTTTATTACAAATTCCACTTTATTCGAAAAACCTATAGGTGAAACCGTCAATTTTATTCATAGCACTACAATAGCAATTATGATTTTCTTTGCCGTGCTGTTTTTGCTAATTATGTTAACAATCATGCGTAGTATTACTCGAACAATTGAATTAAGACAGACAATTATGGATGATTTAGATGAACAAAAACAGATATTTGAAACACTTTATGAAAAAACATCCGATGCTATTTTATTGTTAGAAGGAGATCGAATAATAGATTGCAATGATGCCAGTGTAGAATTATTTGCAGCACCTGATAAGCAATCTTTAATAGATGTCAGGATAAAAAGCTTGTCTACTGACATTCAACCTGATGGCCAGAACTCTCATACTGCATTTAAGGAGGTTATGAACACTGTAAAAGAGTTTGGTATGAGTCGATTGGAATGGAGTCATAAGAAACTCAACCGGGAAGAACTTATAGTAGAAATGGTTCTGACTCAGATCCAGGTTAGAGGTAACAATATTATTCATGCTAATTTAAGAGATATTGGAGAGCGAAAAAAATCAGAAGAGGCCCTACAGCTGGCCTCGATGGTGTATCAGCATAGTGATGAAGCTATGGCTGTACTGGATGCAGATAATCGTGTATTGACAATTAATCCAGCTTTTACTGCAATCACAGGATACCAACTAGATGAAATTGTAGATGATGCCCCGCGAATATTGGGGCTGGAAAAGAATGAACAGGTGTTTAACAAGGAGTTATGGAATGCAATTGAAACAACTGGATATTGGCAAGGAGAGTTATGGACTCATAGAAAAAATGGAGATACCTTTGCCGAATGGATGACCCTGAATACTTTATTTAAGGATGATGGTTCAATACTTTGTCGAGTGATATTATTTTCAGATATAACCGACAAAAAGGACTCTGAAGCATTGATTTGGAATCAGGCCAACTTCGATTCACTCACAAATTTACCCAATAGGAATATGCTTAGTGATCGGCTTGATCAGGAAATAAAAAAATCTCAGCGAACAGGATTACCTATTGCTGTGATTTTACTTGATCTTGACCAGTTTAAAGAAGTGAATGATAGCCTGGGACATAATATAGGCGATTTGCTGTTGAAGGAAACAGCAAGCCGATTAACAAGTTGTGTTCGTGATACTGACACAATAGCGAGGCTGGGTGGTGATGAGTTCATTGTAGTTCTGCCGGAATTAAGTAATTTGGCTCATTCAGAAATTGTTTCCGAAAATATATTAAATGCATTATCTCAGCCATTTAAACTGGGGGACGAGCTAATTTATATCTCAGCTAGTCTCGGTGTGACATTTTATCCGGAAGATGCCAAAACTTTAGATACACTACTTAAAAATGCGGATCAGGCCATGTACTCCGCCAAAGCCCAGGGGCGCAACCGATTCCATTATTTTACAACAGCTATGCAAGAAGCCGTAGAGAGAAGAATGCTGTTAACCAACGATCTAAGAACTGCATTAGAGTTGGAACAATTCCAGGTGTATTATCAACCTATAGTCGACTTGGCGAGTCATGAAGTATACAAGGCAGAAGCCTTGATTCGTTGGCATCATCCAACACGCGGGTTAGTCAGTCCCGTAGATTTTATTCCTCTTGCTGAAGATACCGGAATGATTTCCAAAATTGGAGAATGGGTTTTTAAGCAGTCGGTATTGCAGGTGAAAAAATGGAGGGAAACACATCATTGCAAATTCCAGATAAGCGTTAATGCTTCACCAGTACAATTTCAAAATGAAGGGATTAACCAAGTCGATTGGTTGGAGTATCTTGACCAATTCCATCTCTCAGGCCAATCTATAGCTATAGAAATTACCGAAAGCCTGTTATTGAATATGAGCCAGTCAGTTGTTGGACAGCTGCATAATTTTCATAATGCCAGTATGCAGGTATCTCTGGATGATTTTGGTACGGGTTATTCCTCTTTATCCTACTTGAAAAAATTTGACATAGATTATTTAAAAATTGATCGGTCTTTTGTGAGGAATCTTTCTGCGAGTTCCAGTGATTATGCCTTATGTGAAGCCATTGTGGTTATGGCGCATAAATTAGGTCTTAAGGTTATCGCTGAAGGTGTTGAAACAAAAGAGCAACAAAATTTATTAACTGCGATAGGCTGTGATTATGGGCAAGGCTTCCTGTTTTCTAAACCAGTATCCGCGCCAGATTTTGATGTTTACTTGTCTAATCATAAACAAATATTGATCTCATCAGATTAAAGTTGAAACAAAAAAACCTTTTTATCCCGGAAATACACTCTATTTATCCCGAGTTCAGGTTATTTAACGATACATGGCTGGCACATGGACGTTTTATTTCTTAAAATAGTACAACTATTCAAATCTACCTTGATTCAGAACACACCACGTTCATTGTGTTAAGGTACTTACGAGTTAATTAAATCAAATTAAAGGTACGAAGCAGCAATATGAGTTTATTAGCAGGAAAGCGAATTATTCTGGGTATAACAGGTGGTATAGCAGCCTATAAAGCGGCTCAACTTCTGAGGTTGTTAAAAAAAGCACAGGCGGATGTTCAGGTCGTTATGACCGAAGGTGCACAATCATTCGTGACACCGATGACTTTTCAAGCTTTATCTGGAAAAGAAGTAAGAACGACTTTGTTAGATCCTGGTGCCGAAGCCGCTATGGGGCATATTGAATTGGCTAAATGGGCCGATTTCATTTTGATAGCTCCTGCCAGTGCTGATGCGTTGGCCAAATTAACTCATGGTTTAGCTGGAGATCTGCTTTCGACCCTGTGTCTGGCCAGTTCGGCTCCCTTAGCTGTAGCTCCAGCTATGAACCAACAAATGTGGCGCTCAGAAGCGACTCAACATAACATTAAAGTGCTGATTCAGAGGAAAATACAGATCTGGGGGCCTGCTGAGGGTGAACAAGCCTGTGGCGATGATGGCCCGGGCAGGATGCAGGAACCTGAGCAGTTATTCAACTCGGTTGAAAATTATTTTAATAGAAATCAGAGCCTGACTGGAAAAAAAGTCATGATTACTGCAGGCCCCACTTACGAAGCACTCGATCCGGTCAGGTTTTTAGGCAATAGAAGTTCGGGAAAGATGGGATATTCGTTAGCAGAGGCCTTTTTTCAGGCAGGTGCAGATGTGGTATTAGTTACAGGACCTACCGCTATAACTCCACCACAAGGCATTAAAATTGTACCAGTTGAGAGTGCTTTGCAAATGCTTGAAGCCGTTAATGCTGAATTGGAGAGCATTGATGTCTTTGTGGGGTGTGCGGCTGTGGCTGATTATCGTGCGGACAATGTCGAGTGCCACAAAATTAAGAAGAACGAAGATCAGTTAGTACTTACTTTAACTAAAAATCCCGATATAATTTCAAAAGTGGCAACTTCTGCAATACGTCCTACACTTGTAGTGGGGTTTGCTGCAGAAACACAACAAGTGGCAACTTATGCCCTGGATAAATTGCAGCGTAAAAACCTGGATATGATTTGTGCTAATGATGTCTCAGATGAATGTTTGGGTTTTGGCTCTGATAACAATCGAATTTTATTAATATCTAAAACCAGGCCAGAGGGCGTTGATTTAGGAGTTGCAAGCAAACAAGCCCTGGCTCATAAAATAGTAGAAGCGATAACTCAAGAACTAAATTAACAGGTTAAAAGTTAATGAGTAATGCGTTAAAGAGTTAGCACGGTGGCGTATTCCGAGTTGAGGTTAAACAACAAAGATTTGCAAATTGAGCTAGCCAAATGATGATGATGAACAATATACAATTAAAGATTCTGGACTGTCGTGTGGGTGACTGTATTCCACTGCCATGTTACGCAACAGAAGGATCTGCAGGCATGGATCTTCGAGCCTGTATTGACCAGCCTTTAACTATAGAGCCGGGTCAAACCCATTTAATTCCGACGGGGATAGCTGTTTATATTGAAACTCCTTCTTTGGCTGGTATGATTCTGCCCCGTTCCGGTTTGGGGCATAAGCATGGGTTGGTGATGGGCAATCTGGTGGGTTTAATCGATTCTGACTATCAAGGGCAGTTATTTGTTTCCCTATGGAATCGAAGTTCAAAAAGCTATCAGATTGATGTTGGTGAGAGAATTGCCCAATTTGTACTGGTTCCCATAGCCCATGTACAGTTTGAAACAGTTAAAGAATTTAAGCAGACCACAAGAGGTTCGGGTGGCTTTGGCCATTCAGGTGCAGATTGAACCTGATAAGTTTACAAAGTTGAGTGGGTTTTTAACCTAAAATATAACACGGAAGAAATAAAATTTCTGGCACGGGATAAGCCCACCAAGGAGTCGCTGTGAAAAGAAAGCAAACGATTGATCCAAATAAAGTAGAAAAAAAGGTAAAACCAAAAAAAGCTACTACCAATCGCACTGGTAGTAGTTTGCTTAAATTTGCAGGCCCTACGTTGGGCATCAGTATTTTTGCACTATTGGCAGTATCTTTTTTACAATTTTATTTGATTATTCAGGTTCCTAGCGATAGCAGGATAAGTCGCTATCTGGATACCACATTAACCAGCTACGCGGAGTTGGTACGTTTAAGCGCTTCAAAAAACTCAGTTGCATTGCAGGTGGCAGCTCAAGATATTAAATTGAGACAAGCTTTAAAGTCAAAAAATATTCAAGAAATCAAAGATTTAGAGGCAAGACTTCTTGCCAGTTATGAAAAAACCGTGGGCGTTAGAATTTTGCTCCCCAACCTGATTAAGACGGATACAAAAAGTAAGCCTGTTATTACTAATGTCACGCTTGATCTCATCAGAAGGGCAGCCAAAGGAGAGGTTCTTTCTCCAGAGGTCATAGGCCTTGGAACACCAGAACAATATATTGCCATCACTCAACCCATTATAGAAGGTGAGCAACTTATTGGAGTCATATTGGCGGGTTTCGAAACCTCGGTTATCAATGATGCTCTTACCAGGATCCAGTCTGTACCTGGTTATCTTGAATTAAGGCAAATTTTTGGAAAGTCTGTCCATGTGCTTGGGGCTCACGGTAGCAAATCTTTGAAAGTAGGCGAACCTTTGGGATCAAGTTCCTTACCTGGAACTTCATGGCAATTGGCTTATTGGCCATCGGGAGATGAGGATTTCTCAACTTATGGCGATACCTTGATATTCTGGGGAGCTATTACTTTTATGCTACTTATGATTGCAGCATTGGGTTTTTATGGATATTACCGATTAGGTAAAACTGTACGTCTAGATACAGCCAGATTATTAAAGATTATTTTGAACGCTCATTCTCCTCATTTTGCTATTCCCAAAGGAGCCTTTCATTTACAAATTATTTCGGATTTGGCTTTCAACCTGTCAAGAGCAGGAATAATCATTGCGGATAATGTCTCTGAACAGGGCTTTCAGGTTACCCAAAAAAGCGATAAAGATGAAGCCGGGGAAATGGAAGAAGCCGATGATCAGTTTGTAGAAAACCCCTTTGCTTCCCCTTTGTTAGAGGAAGATGCTTTAGACTTGCAAATTATGGAAGATGATGAAGCCTTTGAAATACCAGAGAGTATATTCAGAGAATATGACATCAGAGGAATTGTCAACGAAACACTAACCCCGGAAATTGTTTATGAGATTGGCCGAGCTATTGGTAGTGAAGCTTTTGAACGAGGTGAGCAAAAAATTATTGTCGCCAGAGATGGTCGTCTTTCTGGCCCGGAATTACTTGATGCGCTTAAAACGGGATTAATGGCTAGTGGCAGAGACGTTATTGACATTGGTGAAGTACCTACCCCAGTTTTATATTTTGCCTCTCACCACCTTGGCGTGTATTCGGGTGTGATGGTAACGGGAAGTCATAATCCTGCGAATTACAATGGACTTAAAATTGTACTGGCGGGTGATACGCTCTGCGGCCCTGAGATCCATAAGCTCTATAAGAGAGTGGTATCTACAGAGCTATTATCTGGAGAAGGGCACGAAGAAAGAAAAGATGTGGTGCCTGCTTATATGAAAGCTATCACTGGAGATGTGGCCCTTGCTCAGCCTTTGAAAGTAGTAATTGATTGTGGCAATGGTATAGCCGCTAAGGTTGCCCCCCGGTTGTATCAGGCTTTAGGATGCGAAGTGGTAGGAATTTTCTGTAAAATTGATGGCAGTTTTCCTAATCATGATCCCGATCCCAGTAAAGAAGAAAATCTTAAAGAATTAGCTGATATGGTGAAATCTGAACAAGCCGATTTAGGTATTGCCTTTGATGGTGATGGTGATCGCATAGGCGTGATTGACTCAAATGGGAATATCATCTGGCCAGATACACAGCTTATGTTGTTTTCTATGGATATGTTGTCTCGCAATCCAGGCGCCGATGTTATTTTTGACGTTAATTGCTCCAAACATCTGTCCAGCACCATTCGAGGAAATGGTGGAAGACCTATAATGTGGAAAGTCGGACATTCCAATATCAAAGAAAAAATGCGTGAAACAGATGCTTTATTAGCAGGTGAGCGTAGTGGACATATTTACTTTAAAGAGCGCTGGTTTGGTTTTGACGATGGACTTTATGCCGGAGCACGTTTGCTTGAAATTTTGGCGGCTGATTTCAGAAAATCAACAGAAGTATTCGATGTTTTCCCTAAAACAGTTAGTACCACTGAAATGCATGTAGCCATGAGTGACACAGAAAAAAAACCATTTATGGAGAAGTTTACCCTGGCTGCTGATTTTAAATCGGGAAATGTTACTACCATTGACGGGGTTAGAGTAGATTTTGCCGATGGCTGGGGATTAGTCAGGGCTTCCAATACCTCGCCTCATATAGCAATGAGATTTGAAGCTGACAATGAAGAAGCCTTGAAAAAAATACAAGCAAGGTTCCGTACAGTACTTATCAAAGTAAAAGCCGATTTACAGCTACCTTTTTAGGCATGAGCTCTTAGTTATCAGCTTTTAGTTATCCGTTCTTAGTTATCAGGAAATAGGACATGACAGTCAAACAAAAAAAATCGTCCAGAAAACAACAAATTCTACAATCCCTTGCCAGTATGTTGGAACATCATGCTGGAGAGCGGATCACCACCGCTAAACTG
>JBFFIY010000145.1:0-12348 GCA_041556195.1 Enterobacterales bacterium | reverse complement strand
TGAAGAAGTTGCAGAACTTGAAGAAGTTGCAGAACTTGAAGAAGTTGCAGAACTTGAAGAAGTTGCAGAACTTGAAGAAGTTGCAGAAGTTGCAGAACTTGAAGAGCTTGAAGAAGTTGCAGAACTTGAAGAACTTGAAGAACTTGAAGAACTTGAAGAACTTGAAGAACTTGAAGAACTTGAAGAACTTGAAGAAGTTGAAGAAGTTGAAGAAGTTGAAGAAGTTGAAGAAGTTGAAGAAGTTGAAGAGCTTGAAAAGTCAACGGAAGATGAAGAAGCTGCTGAAATTATGGAGTTATTCCTTGATGAAGCGGATGACATCCTCATTGAAGGCGTTGAACATATTGAAGCTTGGGTAGCAAATCCAGATGAAGATGAAGCGCCTCAATCAATCTTGAGATTACTTCATAACCTTAAAGGTGCGGCGAGATTGGCTCAGGCTAATTCTGTGGGGGATTTAACTCATCAGCTAGAAGATTTGATTGAAAACCATAGAAATGAAGAAATTCTTCCTATTGTTGAAAATACCTTCTCTGCTTTAGAGAGCATGATCCAGAGTTATCATGTTGGCAATCAAGTAGATATTCCTCCAGAAATACTAGAACAAATAGAGGCTATAACTAGTTTAGAGTCCATTGTTACAGAAGTCTCGGAATTAACCACAGAACTTCCTACAGAATCGGTTAAGCCAGAAGAGCCAGCTTCAAGCACTGTGAGTAATGAAGAAGTACTCGAACTTCAACTTGAAGAGGAAGATTTTGAGATCCTTGAAATCTATATGGAAGAGGCCAATGAGTTATTGGAAGAACAAGAGGATACGCTTCAGTTATGGAGTGAAGAACTTAATAACAGTACCCATTTACAGCTATTACAACGTCAACTTCATACTTTAAAAGGTGGGGCAAGATTATCAGGTTTGCCTAGCCTGGCAGATGTAAGTCATGAGCTGGAAAGTTTATTTGAAAAAGTTGTAAATGGTGTTAGAGATAGTGATGAGCGGTTATTGGAATTAGCAAGACAAGGTAGAGATATCATGGCTTCCATGTTGGATGAGATCAGTAATAAATCTCAGCTCACAACAGCCAATGCCTTTATTGCAGCATTACATGCCTATGCCAGAGGTGAGGAAGCTCCTGAACAAGTAGCTGAAGAAAAAACTGAAGTAGAAGAGAAAGAAAGCGAACCTTCAAACGTTATTCAGCTACCACAATTAGGGATAACACCTGGAGAACCTGAACAGGCTAAAGCTCCAGCTAGACAAACAGCGCCACAAGTTCGTGAAATGATTCGGGTGGGTGGTGATACGCTGGAAACTCTGGTTAACCTCGCAGGTGAAACCAGTATCTTTAGAGCTCGTCTTGAACAACAGGTTAGTAGTTTCAGATTTAACCTTGATGAAATTTCAGGAACGGTAGCACGACTTCGTGGACAACTTCGAAATCTGGAAATAGAAACTGAAGCTCAAATTGAATATCGCCGAGAGCAATTTAGTTCATATGATGATGAAGACTTTGATCCTTTAGAAATGGATAGATACACGGCTCAACAGGAGTTGACTAAGGGGCTTGGAGAGACAAGTGGTGATTTATTAAACCTGAAAGAAACTCTCGACTCGCTAGCCGCTGATGCTGAATTACTATTGTTACAACAATCAAGGGTTGATTCAGAGCTACAAGAAAGGCTCATGAAAACCCGGTTGATTCCATTTACCAGTGTAGTACCCAGACTACGTCGTATGGTCAGACAAATTGGCGATGAGTTAGATAAACCAATTCAACTTTCTATTCAAGCAGAAGGAGAAATGGATAGAACTGTTCTAGAAAGGTTAATTGCTCCAATCGAACATATGTTAAGAAATGCCATCGATCATGGTATTGAAACGACCAAACAAAGAAAGAAAGTAAAAAAATCAGAGAAAGGAAAAATTCTAATCAAGTTGTTCCGTGAAGGCTCTGAAATTGTGGTAGAAATTTCAGATGATGGTCAGGGAATTAATCTTACAGCTGTTAGGAAAAAAGCTATTGAAAGAGGATTAATTACCTCCGAAGCTAACTTATCGGATCACGAACTACAGCTCATGATTTTGGAGGCTGGATTTAGTACTGCGGAAACTGTTACTCAAATATCAGGGCGTGGTGTTGGTATGGATGTAGTGAATAGTGAAATCAAACAGATGGGTGGTTTGATTGATATTCATGCAGAAGTTGGCAAAGGTTCAACATTTACTATCAGACTACCTTTTACTGTTTCTGTTAATCAGGCGTTAATGGTTAAAAGTGGTGATGAAATTTATGCGATTCCGTTAACCAATATTGAAGGTATTGTTAGAGTTTCTCCCTATGAACTTGCAGAATATTACCAGTCAGATGCACCTGAGTTTGTTTATGCTGATGAACCTTATGAACTCAGGTATATGGGGCAACTTCTCGATCATGAAAAAAATGCAAACTTAGAGGGACTTACTCGACCTATTCCTCTGTTATTGCTTCATGGAGTAGATCATCCTGTGGCTATGCAAGTGGATGAACTTCTAGGTAGTCGTGAGATTGTGGTTAAAACCATCGGAACACAATTATCAATGATTTCAGGTGTTTCTGGGGCAACTATTTTAGGTGATGGTAATATCGTTTTAATTTTGGATTTACCTGCACTGTTAAGGAGAGCCGATGCGCCGGTTAGCGAAGAGCAAATTGAAAGAGCCAAGCAACAGGAAATAAAAGAATCAGAGCGGCCAGTTGTTATGGTTGTAGATGACTCAATTACAGTTCGTAAAGTAACAAGTCGTTTATTGCAAAGAAATAACTTCGAAGTTATGACGGCAAAAGATGGTGTAGATGCTGTGAACGTGTTGCATGAAAGAATACCAGATGTGATGTTGCTTGATATAGAAATGCCGAGAATGGATGGTTTTGAACTGGCAACGCTCATTCGTCATGATGAAAGACTAAAGAATATACCCATCATTATGATCACTTCTCGAACAGGTGATAAACATAAAACGCGTGCTAAAGCGATTGGTGTTAATGAATATATGGGGAAACCTTTCAATGAGATGGATCTGTTAAAAGCTATTGAAGAACTACTAGGTCGTTAATCGTCCTACTTTGTATGATGATGGAAACCTGAATGATGATGGAAACAGGTATAGTTCTAAGGGTTGGACTGGTTGCATCGGGACTGAAAGCCAGCCAGGAACTGGATCGCCTGTTAACTGAAAATGGTGTTAGTTTTAGTCATAAAATAGAACTGACAGATCTAACACTTGAGCATTGTGATAAAACTGATCTAGATGTGTGGCTTTTTGATCTTGAAGAAGATGACTGGTCGGATATTCTTGATGAATTGCTTGATGATTCTGCTGTTCCGGTATTCATAAATGAACAGGCAGCCCTAAAACGTCAACCTCACCCGGCTTTTTGGGTTCAGAAACTTATTGTGCGTTTGGGTGAGCTAGTTCTGGCGGAATCAAATGCAACTATAAGTCTGAGAGCCATGCCTGACAAACCTCAGGCGAAAGTTGAAGTTGATGTTAGTTATAGCAAACAGATTTTACCCATTGTACCAGCATCAATACCAAAGACTATTTTAAAACCTACTGGAAGTTCAACGGCTAAAGAGGAAATTGAACCGGTAGTATTTAAGTCTAAATTTCCATTATGGGTGTTAGCTGCTTCTTTGGGGGGGCCGGCTGCTCTAAAATTATTTTTACAGACATTACCTGACCAGGTAGATGCCAGTTTTATTCTTGCTCAACATATTGACAAGAATTTTGTTCCTGTTTTGTGTAAGATTATTGAAGATTACTCATCGTTAAGAGTGCATTTGCCGGGAAACCGTCGCCCGGTTGAGCGAGGAGAAATAATATTAGCACCAGTGGAATCACGTTTATATATGATGTCTGATGGTACGGTTTTAACTACATCAGGAAGCTGGACTTCGCCGTATTCTCCCTGTATTGATGATGTTATGAAGGAAGTGGCAAAAGTATGGGATAGTACAGGAGCGATTATTTTTAGTGGAATGGCTGGAGATGCCATAGAAGGTTCAAGAGCAATGAGAAAAATGGGACATAAGGTCTGGACACAAAGTAGTGAGACTTGCGCAAGTAGCGATATGCCTGAAGATGTTGTGGCAGAGGGTTTATCCGAAATGTCCGGAACTCCAGAACAATTGGCGAGACACTTTATCGCGTATATTCATAGAATTGGGCAGGCAGCTAAAGCTGTTTAACTAAAAAGAGAAGGCGTCATGGCAATAACAGACAATATACACAGCTTACTTATCCCGATGTGGAATGAATCACTTCTTACACCAAATACTGCAGTGGCTGAATTAATTAATTTTGAGGAACCTACAGGAGAATCGGAAGTTGATTGGTACCTGGGAGAAATTCACTGGCGTGGCATGTATATTCCTGTTCTCAACCTTGATGACAATGCACCGGACATATCAGAGATAGATTCGAACGCAAGAATTGCAGTATTCAATTCAGTCAGTGGTAATCCTGAACAACCCTTTGTCGGAGTTCTTGTGAAAGGTCTTCCAAGATTAAGTCATGTAGTTGAAGAAGATATTAGTGTCGATGAAGAAGATGAGCAGATCTTAACACGGGGCATCAAAATCAAGGTGCAACTAGGGCAGGAAACTGTTCGAGTTCCAGACGTGGCAGCTTTAGAGAAGATGGCTTTATCAGTCATGACTTAATATTTTCTTCTTTAGTTGTTAGATTGACTAAATGAAAAAGTACTAAATAGTGAAAACAATTGTGGAGATATTTTATATAACCGATGTCATCTGAACTCTGGGAAAAAATACAACAAAAACTATTAAATGGGGTTGGAAAATCAGTTAAACAGATAAGTTATCTAGTGTCTGAGTTAAAACAGGATCCTAAAGGTGGTTTTCAGTGGTGGATGAGAAATAAATATCAATATGCTGATATTAACCAGGCCCTTGATGAATTACGCTCGAAAATAGATCAACCAGATTTTGAGTTTTCGTTGGTCTATAAGCTATTTACAAACTTTAATTTTAGAGATGAAGATTTGTCACATGCTGAATGGTATCAGCAAGCTCATCTGAAAATAAAAAATCTGCAGAAGATATTAACTGTCGATAATGTATCTAGTCCAAGTACATTCAGACCAGTGCTTACAGAGCTTAAATTTATCATAGAAGCAGATGAATTTCATGAACGTTGGACGTTAAATATTCTACAAAAGAAGGTGGCTAGAATGTACCATCAACTGTTAGATCAAGTTGAAGATTTGAAACAGACTAAAAGAGATTCTCGGATATTAGAAAAGAAAAAACTGTTGGTTGAAGAAAAAAAACTGGAATTAGAAAAAATAAAAAAGCAAAAAGAAATTATTGCTCTCCAAAAGGAAAAGGCTGAACTGCTAAAAGCCAAAGTAGTAGAAGAGAAGTTACTCAAGGAGGCAAAAAAACAAGAACTGATTGAGGCCCAAAATCTACTCTCTCTGGAAAATGAAAAAAAAGCTAAAATAGCCGCAGTTAAAAGACAGCAAGAGTTAGATGATTCGTTGAAAAATATTGCCGGAGAATGGGATAAACAAGTCACAAAGCATTCAGATTAGGAGTATTAGTGTCATTACCGGAGGAAACAGCGGGATATATAACAAAGCTTAATCGAGGACGTTCTTGCAATCGGCTTTACGAAAGGTTAGTCCATGACTGGAGTTGTCCGATTTAATGGTTACAAGATTTATTTGATCATCGAACAAACTATTTAAAATAGATGAGCAAACTTCAAAATCTTTCCAGTTCGGTATGGATTGAATTAAATTTTTTTCAAGATAAATCCAGACAATATCCACATTAATTTCATAACCCACCCACTTAAAATCTTGTTCGATCCCCTTGTTATTAATCCTGAAATTTCTTTTAATATAAGACTCTATCTGTTTTTCAGAATTTTCTAATTTAAAAGAGGAATTTAATTTTTCCTGAGTTGTGTGTTCTTGAATAGCACGCTCCAGATCATCACTAAATAAGCGATGGCTGATCGCAATTGAATGATCGTCTTTATGATATTCAACCTCAGTCAGACTCATGTGAAATTTATGAGAACTGACTGGATTAATGGCAGCTAAGAGAATGGCACTCCCTGCCAGGAAATTATTTTTCAACTTCCTCAGCGTTTTCATCTTTCTCTTCATTCGCTTTAAGTTCTACAGCGTAATCCTTCATCAAATTTCTTTTCTTTTTGTCTTTGAAAAGCTCAATTCTTGATTTAACAGGGCGTCTTGGCCAGTGATTGTTATAGACATCGGTATCAGCAGTTTCCCATTTTGGATCAAGCGTGACAGACTTTAATTCGGAGTTCGTTATCTGAAATATAGATACCTTTTCTGGATTTACTCTCCATATTTCAGCAGGTATTGTTTTATGAATGATGGTGCCGTCAATTAATTCAATATCTAAGATAAGAGGCATAACTAATCCACCCTTGTTTGAAAAATCCAGACGATACAAATTTTCTTTGGTGTTTAATAAAACCTTTTCTTCATCTTTTAAGGATTCAATTGTTTCAGAGAATTTATTTCTATCTTTGTTGGTAGCAGTAAATTCATCATGTTCATTATAAAAATCAGCAATAGACGGATCATGTTGTATTCTTCTATCTATGTTCTGATTACGAAACTCTGTTATTGATTGTGGTTCTTCAGCTCTTCTTGCCCGGTTATATTCGGCTTCGAGATCTGGGTTTTTACTGCCAACGGTTAACCAGTGAATTCGATCCAGACTAATATCAACATGATCTGTTGAATAGAACCAACCTCTCCAGAACCAATCTAAATCAATACCAGATGCATCCTCCATTGTTCTAAAAAAGTCTGCGGGATAAGGTTGTTTAAACTTCCATCTTTGAGCATATTGGCGAAAGGCAAAATCAAATAATTCTCTGCCAACAATAGTTTCGCGAAGAATGTTTAAAGCGGTTGCCGGTTTGCCGTAAGCGTTGTTTCCAAATTGTTTAAGGCTTTCAGAGTTGGTCATTATCGGTACCTGATTTTTGCTACTCATATAAGCGATAATTTTCTTAGGCTCACCTCTTCTGGAAGGGTATTTTTCCTCCCAGGTTTGCTCTGCCAAAAACTGTACAAATGTGTTTAATCCTTCATCCATCCAAGTCCATTGTCGTTCATCTGAATTTATGATCATAGGGAAATAATTATGACCAACTTCATGAATAATGACAGAAATCAGGCCATACTTTGTCCTTCTGGACCAGGTCCTTTTAGTTGGATCCTTTTTGTCGATTTCAGGTCTGGGGCCATTAAAGCAAATCATTGGATATTCCATACCACCCACGGAACCATTGACAGAAATAGCAACAGGATAGGGATAATCCAATGTATATTTATTATAGTTTTCAATGGTATGAATTATAGACTTGGTTGAGTATCTCTCCCATAAAGGATTTCCCTCCTCAGGGTAGTAAGACATAGCCATAACATTTGTCTTACCACTTTTTATACCCTGTGCGTCCCAGATAAATTTACGAGAAGAGGCCCAGGCAAAATCACGTACCTGTTTTGCATGGAATTTCCACGTTTTGGTGATTTTAGAACGGTTTTTTTGATTTTGTTTGGCTTCTTCTTCTGTGACAATCAATACGGGTTTAGATGCAGTTTTGGCGCTTTCAAATCTTTGAATTTGAGTTTTTGTTAAAACGCTTCTGGTGTTTTTTAACTCGCCGGTGGCTGCCACAATGTGATCAGCAGGTACGGTGAGCTCAACATCAAAATCTCCAAATTCTAAAGTGAATTCACCATTGCCTAAAAACTGCTTATGTTGCCATCCCATCACATCATTATAAACAGCAACTCTGGGATACCAGCGTGCAATTTCATAAATATAATTGTCATCTTCCTTAAAGTATTCGTAACCTCCACGACCACCCAGTTTTTTCTGGTTTGCGATATTATATTGCCATTCAATTTTAAAGCGTGTACGAGTTGAAGGTTTTAAAGGTTGAGGTAAATCTATTCTCATCATGGTTTTAGCCAGAGAGTATTGTAATTTATTTCCATTACCATCTTGAACCTTTAGGATTTTGTAACCTCCATCAAATTTTTCCGAACCTAATCTAAAATTTAAAGAACGATAAGTGATTTTTTTCTCTTCTGGTGCAGGTCTTGCGTTAATTAAATCTGAACCTTGCTGGTATCGGTTTTGATCAAGTTGGATCCATATGTAGGGTAAGGTATCCGGGGAGTTGTTGTAATAAGTGATCCACTCACTGGCTTTTATAGATTGGTTTTTATCATCAAGTTCAGCCTTTATTTGATAATCAGCCCGTTGTTGCCAATAACGATACCCAGGATTTCCCGATGCGTTTCTATAGCTGTTAGGCGTTGGCAATAATTCATCGAGCTGGCGGAATTTGTCAACAAATGGATCCGCTGCATTAAGCGTTGCCGTTGACAGAATAAAACTTAGAATAATGACCAGGCTTGTTACTATTTTTTTCATTGTGATTCTCTTATAAAACAGATTTTAATTAAGATATTTATCTAACCATGATAAAACTTCATTATGCCATTGCACAGAATTGGCTGGTTTTAAAACCCAATGATTCTCATTGGGAAAGTATAAAAATTTGCTCTCAATGCCTTGTCTTTGTAACGCTGTAAAGGCTCCTATTGACTGTGATTCTGGAATTCTAAAATCGAGTCCTCCCTGAATGACAAACATAGGCGTTTGCCATTGTTTTACAAAATTTACCGGGTTATGTTTTTCAAAATTAGCGCTGTAATTATAATAGGGGCCTTTATTTTCACGTTCAACAAACCATAACTCTTCAGTTGAAAAGTACATCATTCTATTATCAAATACTCCATCATGATTGACCAGGCATTTAAAACCTTCCCGCCATTGGCTGGCAATCCAGTTAATCATGTAACCACCATAGGATGCGCCAAGTGCACAGGCATTATGCTCATCAATAAATGGGTATTTCTTAACAGCGGCAGCAAGCCCTTTTTTCAAGTCTTCTAAAGGTTTTCCACCCCAGTCTGTTTGTATTGAATCGGTAAATTTTTGACCGTAACCGGTGGAACCATGAAAATCTATCATTATGGAAACATAACCTGCTCCAGCATAGATTTGTGGATTCCATCTATAGTGAAATTGATTATAAAAACTACCCTGTGGTCCGCCATGAATGAGAAATGCTAAAGGATATTTTTTTTTCGGATTAAAGTCAGCAGGTTTAACCACATAGCCATGAACTATCTCATCATTCCATCCTTTAAATGAAAACTGTTCATATTCACCCAAATTAACTTTAGACAATAAAGGTTTATTAAAATAAGTTAATTGTTGTGGTTTGCCACCCGTTATAGGTAGCCTGAACAGTTCAGTTGGCATTTTTAAATCATTGTGAGCATAAATGATTTGTTTACCTGCCAAAGAGATAGCGGAGTTTTTTCCCTGTGAAAGGAGTTTAATTCTTTTGCCGTTTTGTAGATTAATTTTATAAAGAGATTTATTGCCAACGTCTTGTGTTGTAACCAGTAAATCCTGGCTATCTGTAGAAAATACCATGCTTGAAATAGAGCGATCCCAGTCTTGAGTTAATGATGTTTGCTTCCCTGTTTTTAAGTCTACTAATTTGATTTCAAACCGATCAGCTTCATAACCGGGTATTTGCATAGAAGTATATGCCAGATATTTTCCGTTAGGACTAACCAGAGGCAATGTATCCCAGGCTTTGTTATTTATAGTTAAATTTTTTGGTTGGATGTTGGGTTGTTCAAGTTGAAATTGAAAAATATCAAAATTGGTTGACCATGATTCCTGTTTCCCAACATTTTTAGCTGAAAAAAACAGTGTTTTGTTATCTGGTGAAAAATTATACTCCTCGTTGCCACCGAAGGGTACTGATGAAATATCAGCATCCCAACCCTGAGTGACATCAATGGGTGAAGTGGCTGAGTTAGTGTTAGAATTAGTGTTAGAATTAGAATCAACTTGAGTAAATGGCATGACAAATAAATGGCTACGCATCCCATCTTTCCATTTGTCCCAATGGCGAACAAAAAGTTGTTGGAAGATTTTTCCAGTGGTTTTAAGTTTTTTGTTTTGTTCAATTTTTTGTTGAGTGCATTCTAAATTCGGGCAATCGACAAAAACTCTACTGGTAAAGGCGAGCTTTTCACCATTAGAAGAAAGTTTCATGGTTTCAATATCTACTGGTAAAGTGATTATTTTACTGGCCTTATTGCCATTAGTTGGTTGTTTCCAAACAGTAGAGTCACGAGTAAAAATGATGGATTTGTTGTCCTGTAACCATTGGTAAGAACCCTCACTACGAGGCGTATGAGTTATCTGTTTTAGATCTCCCGTAGGTAAATCCAGTAACCATAAATCACTATCCGATTTATTGGTTTTTTCATTGTAAGTTTTAACACTGAAAACAACCCTGGAGCCGTCAGCTGATATCGCGGGTGCACCAACTCGTTTAGCGGATAACATATCATGAATATTAAAAGGACGTTTTTTGACTTCTACAGCGGAAGAAAAAGTTGAGGCAAATAAGCTCAGAGTTGTTAGAAGAGCCAGCCAGTTTAGTTTTTGATGCATTATTTTGCTCTCCATATTAAATTGGTAAAAATTATTGATGCGTTATACGACTTGTAGAGCTTTCAACTGTTTTATCTGGATATTACCTGGTCAGGTATACGGGATCCCGCAGCTTTTTGTCCATCTGGATTTTCACATGAGGATTAAAAGTAGTGGGAGAAATTATGTAAATATTGTTAATGATGATGCCCTCCCGCACCATGTACGTGACCATGTTCAATTTCTTCTGCTGATGCTTCTCTAATTTCTTTGATTTCTACCGAGAAATTTAGAGTTTTTCCGGCGAGAGGATGATTGCCATCAACTGTCACTTTTTCTTCTGTTATGGCACGTATAACAACCGGTACGTCACCTTGATCTGTGGTTGCCGTGAATCTCAATCCTACTGCTAATTCATCAACTCCTTCAAAGGCATCAATTGGTACTATTTGTACTAAATCATCAAGATTTTCACCGTAGGCATCTTCAGGTGGGATTGTAACGGAAAAACTTTCATTAACAGACTTACCTTCAAGTGCTTTTTCCATACCGGAAATCAGGTTGCCATATCCGTGCAGATAAACCAAAGGTTCTCCACCAGTTGAGTCTTCAATAAACTCATTTTCATCAGTGGTTAAACGGTAATGGAAAGTAACAACAGAGTTTTGTTGGATATTCATACAGGCTCTTAAAATAGTAACAAAATGATGAATCATACCTTAGTCACCAACATAGAGCCAGTTCTTGGGCTGGTAGCAGGTTTTTTATGAATGGATATGTGCTTGCTTCCTATATTAGATTGAGCTAATATAGTGTTTTGCTCTTTTGGGATTTAAATCATGAAAAAAACACTTTTTACACTAATGAGTTTCATTTTCTGTCAATCAGCATTTTCGGCCAATGTCGCAGAAATGAGTCAACAACAATTACTGTCTCTTGATAAAGGTGCAAAGATCCTTATTCTTGATGTACGTACACCTGAAGAGTTTGCTCAAGGTCATGTTCCTGGAGCGATGAACATCTCTCATAGTAGTCTTTCCGAGCACCTGGCACACTTATCTTCTAATAAAGAAACACCTGTAGTTGTGTATTGCCGTAGTGGCAAAAGAGCCGGGATCGCATTAGAGCTACTTGAAGAAAACGGTTTTAATAATCTACACCACTTATCTGGCGACATGTTAGGTTGGAATAAAGCTGGATTGGAAACAGCAAAATAATATTCAATTTAGATCCTTATATCCCCCTAATTATTCAGAATGTTTAGGGGGATAACAATATTTCACAATCGAATCACAGAAAAATACTCCTGCTTTCTTCTGCATACATGCCATCCGGGCAATAATAAACATCTGCGCAACCCCTTGGCATCTGGCAAAGAGCCTGCTCCACACATCTATTTTTTCGCACAACTAATGAATCCAGGTTCAAGCTATGATATAACTGGTAAGATGAGTTGTACCTGTTATGTATTAAACGGAGATTTGTATGCCTGAGTATCAAGCCCCTGTCAGGGAAATGTCTTTTATTTTTAATGAGTTATTAAATATAGAGAAACACTATCAGTCTACACCAGGCTGTGAAGAAGTTGCCATGGATTTGATAGAACCTATCCTTGAAGAAGCTGGAAAGTTTGCCTCAACCGTTGTTCAACCATTAAATACAACTGGTGACGAAGAAGGCTGTCATTGGTTGGATGGGCAAGTTACCTTACCCAAAGGGTATAAAGAAGCCTACTTACAATATGCTGAAGCGGGCTGG
>JBFFIY010000144.1:0-12561 GCA_041556195.1 Enterobacterales bacterium | reverse complement strand
GTGGAAAAAATATTTCAGTCTCTTTTAAGGCTTCCGAATCCTACGTTTATATGGCTGCTTTTGGTCGATTGCAGGCATTCAAATTGGCATTCAAGTTAACCCAAACAAAACAGCAATAGAGTTATCCTCGAAAGTGCTAATTGAAAGATCCCCTTTCAAAATTGTCCATAAAATTTTGGCTTTAGGGGCAAATTGACAGGACGTCAATTTGAGCTGTGAGTGCTGAAGCGACCCGTTAAGAAGCCACTATTTTTTGGGTTGCTGAAGGTCAATTTTTCTGGGCGCCCTTTCTTTTGGTTCTGTTTTTTTTGGCACTTTTTACTTTTGAGTTAGCTGAAAATGAACCCACCGAAGGTGGAAGCTTCTGACCTTAGAAAAGTTGAAAACTTTTGAACTTAAATAAAATTAGAGGTGGGTGTCCTACCTCACCACCAGCTCACCATTTACCACAAAATTTATCCCACACCTTGTTCTTTTAGCTCTACTGGTTTGATTAATTCTACATAGTGAGAAAAACATACTGGTACGTAGGTTTCTTCACAACCAAGCTGGATCTGAGCACCTTCTACGGTCGGTTGGCCGTCTAAAAGTTTTAAATTCACTGTAGCTTTTCGACCACAATGAAGGCAGACAGTTTTGATTTCTTCGATTGAATCAGCAACTTCAAATAGACGTCGCGAGCCTTCAAAAAGTTGGGTTTTAAAGTCAGCACGAAGTCCATAGCAAATCACAGGTATGTTGTAGGTTACAGTGATTAGTCTCAGGTGGTCAATACAGTCAGCTGACAAAAATTGAGCTTCGTCAACCAGCACACAGGATACTCCCTGAAGGTAGTCACCCCAGAAATCTGATTTAGAATCGTCACTCATCAAAAAGTCGGCTCTTTGCTCAAGACCTGCTCTAGATTTGACAATATCAGCTCCAAAACGCTCATCAATTTTAGGTTTTACCAAAAGTGCTTTTTGATTTTTTTGCTTATAATTGTGAACCACAGCTAAAAGATTTAATGTTTTAGCTGAACTCACAGTGCCATATCTAAAATAAAGTTTGGCCATATTGTTACTCTTTTATGATCAGTTACTTTCAATCTGGAAATACGCTTTTCCCGGTTGGATACTATAATTCGATAGATTTTACTTGAGTAAAACGTGGATAGAAAAGCAAAAAAGCACCGATCATTAAATATCCGCCAACAATCCCATTAAATAAAGGTAAATGTAACGCGGAAGAATGAAGAATACCAATTGAAGCCATTATGCCACCTACAATTGAAAACCAACCGGCATTGCGAAAATCACCATCAATAACGCTCGCAACAATAGCTCCCCACATAAGTCCTGTAATAATTGCTCCTTGAGACAATGCCTGATGTCCCAAAAGATGTGCACCTTGTTGTGACATAGCAGCAACCATAGCCTGATCAGTTAATTCAGGCAAATTAGTCGCACCTGCATCATGTAACGCATTCAACATAGAGCCCCATTTTATCATTACAAAACTGGAAACATGGGGCATCATCGCAATTGCAATCGCCATAACATGAGACTTCTTAATACTACCGGCACTTTCCGAAATTAAAGTAATGGCAACAAAAACCAGAATAGGTGCAGCCGCTGATAAAGGGATCAAACTACTTAAAAATGCCAGCAAACCAAATGTTGCAGCTAAGAAAAATACCAGGCCTACACCTAATACATAACCACAACGCGCTTTCATCGCACTATATACCGGATGACCAATATAAACTGTGGTCGGAAAAGGGGAGCCAAATAATGCTCCCAACATGGTGCCTGCACCATCGGTTACCTGACATACAGCAACAGGGTATTTATCCCCGGCTGCCTCAGCTGACTCAACATTATTCATGGTTTCAATGAAGTTATATATTTGAACGGGAATTAATACTAAAAATAACTCAGGATGGTTAAGAAGGTGCTGAAGACCAACCATTAAATCTCCAAAATAAGGAATTGGTGGATTAAAACCAACGCCTTCAAAGCTCACAGATGTTTTATCCATCAACAATGCCATTATCGTACCAACGATTAAAGCTGCTAAACCCGCAGGTAAATTAAAGGGTAACCTGAACTTTCCTACTAACCCCCAAATAATGATCATTAACGAGGTAAAACCGATAACAGGCTCTTCTAAAATAGTTGCTAAAGATACACTGCCGATAAACACCAGTGCGATACCGCACAATGTGCCTAACATGCCAGCCCTTGGTGTTACTCGTTTAAGAAAAGGTCCAATTATGGCGCCCATCGCAGCAACAATACCACCAACAAATCCAGCGGCAATACCGACCTGCCATGCCAGTTCTGCATCATTGGTCGCCCAATAAATTGGGCCTATGACTCCAAACAAATAAACAAACATTACCGGCGTACTAATTCCGTAGGGTAAAGCGGTAATATCATTGCGGCCAGTTTTTGCGGCCAGCTTTCTGGCCATGATGGTATATACAACAACACCAGCAAGAATAGCTACAGCAGCACCCGGAACAATACGCCCAAACACAATCTCGGTTGGCATATTAAATACAAACTTACAGATCCCGCTTAATACAATAAGATTTGTGAGGTTGTCAGTAAAAAGCGCCCAAAAGGCACTAAGATCGCTTCTATTGAAAAGTTTATAATCATTGGTTTGTTGATTCATAATTTCGTTCTTTGACATCATTTTCACTAATAGATTAAAGGCTCTACTAGTAGATAAACAATCTCAACTGCTCCTCTATTTCTTATTATTTTCAGGATCTGTTGCTCTTTCATATTTACAACAGTATAACGGGTATATCTTGACACTTGTGTTAATTTTTATAAAATTCAATTTAGAGTATTAAAAAGTTCTACAGGTAAATAACAAACAGTAGACATGTCGCTCTTTGTTACTGCATTTCGAAGTTTGAAAGCTTAAGGTTAATAACAATACCCTAACCTGTTTTAAAATAGTAACTAAAATTCACCGTCCACTCAAATTCATAGCTCACTCATAGGTAGCCATAATATGTCTTTCAAATCCTTTAATTCTCCCAGGCGAACTCTAATGGGACCAGGCCCTTCTGACATTAGTCCAGAAGTATTATCAGCGTTATCTCGACCAGTAATTGGTCATTTGGACCCTTTATTTATTGGCATGATGGATGAGGTTAAATTGCTGCTCCAATATGCTTTTCAAACTAAAAATGATTTTACCGTTGCACTTTCAGCGCCTGGTTCGGCGGGCATGGAAGCTTGTTTTGTAAACCTGGTAGAAGCGGGTGATAAGGTCATTGTTTGTCGAAATGGTGTATTTGGCGACAGGATGATCCAAAACGTGAAACGTATTGGTGCACAAGCAATTGTCGTAGACTCACCTTGGGGCAGAGCAGTTGAAACAGACAAAGTTGAACAGACATTACATGATAATCCAGAGGCAAAATTTCTTGCTTTCGTACATGCTGAAACTTCAACTGGCGCTCTCTCCGATGCTAAAGCACTGTGCAAAATAGCTCAGGATCACAACTGCATAACGATTGTCGATGCAGTTACTTCACTCGGAGGCGTTGAATTGAAAGTGGATGAATGGGGTATTGACGCTATTTATTCAGGTTCTCAAAAATGTTTATCCTGTGTCCCCGGTCTGTCCCCTATTTCTTTTAATGAAAAAGCTATCGAGATCATTAAGAACCGTAAAACGTTGATACAAAGCTGGTTTTTAGATCAGACTCTGGTAATGGGCTATTGGTCCGGTACAGGTAAGCGTAGTTATCACCATACGGCTCCTGTTAACTCATTGTATGCATTACATGAGTCGTTATTGCAATTGCATAATGAAGAACTGGAAAATAGTTGGGCACGCCACAAATTCCAGCATGATGTATTGGCAAATGGTTTAGAACAGCTCGGAATAGAATTTATTGTGCCGGAAAATGAACGCCTGCCGCAACTTAACGCAATTTACATTCCAGAAGGAGCTAATGATGCAAAAGTGAGGGGTTACTTACTTAATCATTATAATCTTGAAATAGGTGCAGGTTTAGGTGATTTTGCAGGTAAGGCATGGCGTATCGGTTTAATGGGGTATGCCGCAAGAAATGAGAACGTAGCGCTTTGTTTGAGTGCCTTAAGAGATGCATTAGAGCAATAGAAATTTCCAGATATTGCCTAAAAAATAAGTGCTTGAATAAACTATTTTAAATAGGCTGGAGTGACAAAATAAATTAAGGAGTCATCAGAATTGTCATTATTGTCATTATTTTCAATTGATGTGGTTAAATTTCAAAAAATTAATAAATTACTTCGAATCTTTTAAATTCATTTTTAAGCTTGCTTTACACCCGGGCCCCCCCCCCTTTTTTTTTCTATAGATGCAAAAAAATCTATATATTCACTATTACATCCACTATTGATAATAATAGCTTTTTATCAAGTTACCTTTAACTAATGACGGCGGTCAACTTGTTGGTCACGGCGGTCAACTTGTTGGTCACGGCATTCAACTTGTTGGTCACGGCGGTCAACCTGTTGGCTACGACGATCAGCCAACTTCACAACATCTATACCAAATACTGTATCTAAAATGGTACGGTGTTTCAGGAGCCACAAAAAGTTTTTGGAACCAATGATAGCTTTTGACATCAAGCCGAAAACTGGAGGAACTATCAAAAATACCACTAAAAACAACACAAAAAGTAGAGTTATAAAAAACAATAGACTTGCTGTAAAATCGTTCATAATAAAACCCTCTCTAATAATGGGAAGTTTCATTTACTCTTGTTCTACCTCCTGTAGTTATTAAATATACTTCCCCTTAGTATATTTAATACCCAAAACACTTTAGAATCAAGCATGATACAGCCTTATAATACATCAGTCGAAGTGACGAATGGCTCATGCACTATAGGAATTAAAATTGTCCATAGGAGTATTTTGTATATGTTTTTTTGGAGCTCCAGATCAGTGCATGAGTTTAAACGAAATCATGAATTTAAGACTGGGAGAAAACCACCCAAAGAATAACAGGACACATATGGTTCTCCCACCTGGAACCGGAGCTGCCTATGGACTGCTTCTGGACCAATTCTTACCGAGCTGGCGAAGTGGTCTAAATTCATCTTTTTCTTTTTCAGAAGTGATGCTCAAGTATTTACAAATTAGTGATGCTGATAGAGAAAAACGATTAACCAGGATAGAAGTAATTGCCGATAGCTACGGTGGTAGTGAGCTATTTATCCGAGAGAATAACAAATTAATAGAGACTGAAATAAAACAACAGGATTACATTGAAAAATTTACCAAAAAGAATGTATTAATTCTGCCATTATTCAAAATAAAAATGAGCTTTGATCCTGATAGAATTTTTTCTTTAAAACCCTTTGGTACTGTTTATCCTTCAATAACGATAATAGATAAATGGGGGAAAATAACGGTCAATTCCGGAGCATTGCTTAGTTCTGATTTCAGCAAACTGCTCGTTCCCATAACACAACAAGAACTAAAGAGGGCAACACTCCCAAATTTTCATGGAGAAGGTTGGCAAGTTGAGTTAAATCCAGGCTGGTAACTGGATAAATCTGAGCAAACTCTGTATTCCACTGAGCAATTGAAACATAATTAACCATCACTACCCAAAAACCTGGCGATAACTGACTACCAGCAAATCCAATTGCTCCGCCAATCGTTGAAGCTCTTGACTGGCCTGTGCCATTTTTTCTGAAGCATTAAGTGTATCAGCTTCTTCGCTCTGCATTTCTACCAGATTACGGTTAATTTCATGAGTAACTGTAGCCTGTTGTTCGGTAGAACTGGCAACTATGTTGTTGGTTTCCCGTAACAGACTTACACCTTTGGTAATATTTTCCAGAGCTTGTTCGGCTGCAACCACTGCATCGACACCTTCGGAGGCCTGGGTTTTACTTTCAGAAATCATATCTACAGCTTTAGTTGCTTCTTGTTGCAACCCATTAAAGTGGCCTGGATCTCGTTAGTAAACTCATTGGTTCTTTGTGCCAGAGTTCGAACTTCATCGGCAACCACAGCGAAACCTCTCCCCTGTTCTCCCGCTCTTGCAGCTTCAATGGCAGCATTAAGTGCCAACAGGTTGGTTTGCTCTGATACACCGCGAATAACCTCTAACACCGAATCTATGTCGTTAGTCTTGATAGCTAATTCCGAAATAACCTGAGACACAATATCGATATGATCGGACAATCGGCTGATAGCTTGTTGTGCCTGATTTACCACTTGTTGACCTGAAACTGTTGCGGAGTCGAGTTCATCAGCAGTTTTGGCGGCATCTCTGGCATGCCCTTCGATCTGTGAAACCGTGTTATCCATCTGACCAACTGAGTCGGCAACCTTTGATACATGTACTGACTGTATCTTTCCCTGAGACAAGGATGTACTAGATGATTCTGCAACCAAAGATGCTTCCTGACGTAAGCTTTCACTGGTTTTGGCCACCTGTTCAACGGTATGCTGGATCTTACCTACAAACGCATTAAAGCCTTCCTGTAATTCAATCAGTTCTGATGAGTTTTGAGATCCCAGACGTATATCAAGGTTTGCTTCGGCTTTGCCCAGGGTGGTAAATACGTTGGCCAGTTTAGATATTGCACGAGTCATGTGGGTTGCTAACCAAAAAGCGATAAACGCCATGGCGATGGCGATGAACAAGGTAAATACTATCATTTGATTTCGGGAACTGTTTAATTCACTGAAAAACTCGTCAACAGGAACCTGTGCCACCACATACCAATCGGCGACGTCAATATAACTGCTTGCAATAAAGTAGGCTGTACCGTTGATGTCCGTTTTTTGCATCGAAAACTCACGCCGTTGCATTAAATCGGACACATTACCATACAGCTGATTCAAATCGGCCTTGTTCAACAGGCTACTATCCCTGTGCAACATCACCATGCCCTTGCCATCGGTGACAAATACAGAACCCGATTCAGCAACAGTGTTGTTATTGAGCATGTTCAGCATCTATCTTAAGTGCGTCCAATCCCTGCCAACACCTTGCCATTAAGCACCTGAAAGTTCACAAACAGTTTAGTCACACCATCTTCTGTGTACAAACTACTCGATTTGGCATTCCCGCTTTTGATAAAAGAATAAAACCAACCATCGAATTCATCATTCTTCAGCGTCCTTAAAAAGCCATCCTGATTCCAATATCGTGCGGTCTATCTATCTGCTACAGAGACATTGGTCAAATTGTGCTGTTTTTGTATTCGTTGCAAGAAATCAACAACATAACTTTCTTGCTGGGGATCATAACCATCTTCCATCCAATGCTGGATAAAGCTATCGCTTGCCAGTTGCTCAGTGACTCCCTGCATCAAACTTATTTCTTTATCAATCTGATTGCGGATTTTCATCAATAAATTGGGTAATTCGACTGTTTCTATACGCTCAGAAACCAGCTCCCTGGCATTCCACTGGCTAATTGTACCCACCAATAATGTTGAAACAATTACCGCCATCATCAGTGAAAATGTAAATTTTTGCTTAATTGAAATTTTTGATAAATTCACGAAAGTCCCTCGCCTGGATGGGTTTTTGCAGTCTTTTTGCTGGATGCCATTTTTGTTGAATACTCCTTTTATTTTTTACAACTGAACCCTGTTCGATTAACTTATTCCGACAATAATATGCCTCCTAGTTAGTAGTCGTAGCGGTGCAACTTATAACTGTCCCATAAATTTGTTATAACAGCAACTTTATGTTGTCCTGAAAGTTTAAAGTTAGTTGACAGGAAATCTTTTAAATTCATCTGAATGCCATCCCCTTTCGATCGTTTATCTTTCTATTATTTATCTTTTTATCGAAATTTGTCGGAATACTTCCAGTTTTGTCCAAACATTACCAGCTTTTGTCCAAACAACACTAGTTTTCGTCCAAAAATTGATAACTGTTTATTAAACATTATGGCACATTTAACTAGTCAACAGCCAAAATAAACATCAGGTATTCAGCCATTGGTTACAGAAGAAAAATACTGTATATCAGATAGCAATCATGCTCTGTAATACCTAACTATTTTGATAATTGGCAAAACTAACTTACATATAAAACATAAGGAATAATTATTATGAATAAACCATTTTTACTATCAAAAAAAGAACCTTCAAGAAAAAAGTTTAGCGAGCTAAGCGAAGAAGAACAAAAATCTCTATGGGCGGGCGGGTGTATCATCGATTCATCACAATGTGGTTTCCCTGATGAAGGAGTTTGTGAGGAATACCAATGTTTTGATGTAGATCCCAACGACCCCAGTCAGGGAGAATATTGCGACTACTTTGCAGTTTTGGATTAATTCCATTTGAAATAAATTAAACTACATTATTTTTCTGATACCTGGCAATAATAAGCTATTCACATTGGCTGATGTTTTTATTTGCTGAGTTGCTGTTCAGAAAGTAAATATGCAGGTTTAATGGAATTTTAATAAAGCAATTAATGAGACCAGGTGAGGAGAGATGATGTATTGCCATTCCTGGTCTCATTTTTATGGGATAGTCCCACTTAAATTGATTTAAAGTATTGTTTTATTTATCTATGAAGACAACAACATATGGTATGTAATAAATTATGAATAACAAAATTAACAACCTTTTGATTTACGGTTCCATTGAAGACATCCATCTACTTCGAGTCTCTAAATATCTGTTGACGTTAAAAATTAACTCCTACTTTATCGACCCTCTTGATTTGGGTGATATGTCAATAAGGATTGGTTGTAAGTCTTCAATCAACAATAAAATATACGCTTACCAATATCCCACAATGGAGCTGGCGTTGGTTGATATTAGTACCTGTCTTTTCTGGCGACGAAATAAAAGAATGGAGTTGTTTGTTAAAGATGAAATGTCAAGAAATCGCTTTTATGCCATTAAGGAAATGGATAATTTTATTGATGGCCTGATTTATTCTAACGCTTTAGTTGAATTATCCTCCACAATTGATAGAACACGACATGAGCATAAGTTATATCAACTCACATTGGCAAAAGAAATTGGATTCAATATTCCTGATACAATTATTTCTAATGATAAACAAGATATTAGAGAATTTGTTAGTGGATATGAACATTGCATTATCAAAGCATTAAAAAATAGTTTTTGGGAACCCACAAGGACAGATAACCTCAGTGTTGTGAGCATATTGGTTAATCGTTTAACCTTGCAAGAAATAGATGAAGCCGGTGCACAAAGCTTTTCCTCTATGCCAATGATTATCCAATCTGAAGTTGAAAAACGTTATGAAGTACGGTTGGTCGCTTTTAACGGAATGGCCGTAGCCTATAAAGTAAATTCCCAGGACACACCGTTTGGAAAAGTCGATTCCAGGAGAGGAAACCGATACGCCACATTTACACCCATCGAAGTGCCCAGTAAAACATTGTCTCAAATTAATTCATACCTTAACGCTGCAGGGATCTCTTACGGAGTTTTCGATTTTGCTGTTGACAAGAATGATGAATATGTCTTTTTTGAATGTAATTCTGATGGTCAATGGGCTTATCTTGAAAAGAACAATGAAAGTTGTTTGATTGCTCCCATGTTTGCAAAACAAATAAGAAACAGGCTTGAGGTTTAAAATGCTTAAGAAAGTAATTGCCTCTTCGGCATTAACAAATAGACAGGTTGAGTTTGCTGAATGCGGATTGGCCTGCTTGTCAATTGTCTTTGATTATTATGGCTTGAATATAAGTTTACGGGAACTAAGGGATAAATACACAGCTTCTACACAGGGCATGCGTCCATATGATGTGCGTGTAATTGCAGAAGCATCTGGACTCACATCCTCAGTATACAAAATTAATGTAGAAGATTTAAAAGATATTTCCGGTTCATTAATAGTGCTGCTTAATAATAAACACTTTGTAGTACTAACCGAAATATCTGCAGATTCTTACGAATTTTACGATCCGATCAGTGGGTATATTAAATACGACAAAGAACATTTAGCCGAAATTTTTTCAGGTATGGCCATCGTATTAAAACCGAAAAACAAACAGAGGGTTCAAAAAAGTGAATTAAAGAATAAAGAGCGAAATAAAAACCGCTTAAAGTTATCCGATATTTATAAGGACAAGAAAAATATTGCATGGACATTAGCAAAAATATTCTTATGGTCCATTTTCGCCCAGTCTATTGTAGTTCTATTTCCTCTTTTCACCAGATATTTAATAGATGATGTCATTCCATCAAAGGATGTAAACCTTTTGTATTTAGCTGCAGGCGCATTCTTATTTGCGGCATTTTTTGGACATGTAATTTCTTTTACTCGTTCCATAACAGTATTAAAGATAGGCCAGTTATTTTCTCAAAAAGCAATACATGAAGTATTCCAGCATTTGTTATTTTTACCTGTTCGTTTTTTTGAGAACAGACATGTTGGAGATATCTCTTCTCGAATGAATTCTATGGGAAGAATGCAACAAACGATAATTACAGATGTTCCCGGAATTGCTATCAATATAATTATGGTTGTTTTTACTTTTACAATGATGTTTTATTTGCAGTGGTTCCTGGCCTTAACCTCTCTTTTTTTTGTGGTCATGCAGTTGTATTATTCTAATTCACTAAATCATAAGAGAAACCTTCTGGAAGCAGAAAAAGTGAAGTCGGCAGCGGAGGTGACAACCTGCACGATGGATATCATTCAATCTTCACGCATGATAAAACTATTTGGCATTGAAAATCGGCTCGATGTTCGCTGGCAAAATAATCAAAATAATATGTATAAAGATAGCTACAATGCTTCTCACCAGGGTATAGTACAAACTTTTTTCGAATCAATAATTGCCAGTTTTCACCTGGTAATCATCACAACTCTTGGTATTTTTTTTATTCTTTCTGCTGAAGCAAACATGACCATTGGAACTCTTTTTGCCATGTTAGCCTATCAAAGAAGTTTATCTGCTTCGACACGCACCTCCATTCGTCAGTTGAACAGCCTGAATCGGTTAAATGTTCACCTGGATCGCCTGTCTGACATAGTCCTTGAGCCAACTGACAATATAGTTCAACCTTTATCAGGAGCAGACGATAACATTGAAAAAATCAATGTGGAATTTTCACACGTAAGTTTTCATTATGACAATGTTAAGACAAAGCTCATTAAAGATTTAAGTTTCAGTTTTGCACATGGCGAAACTATTGCAATAATCGGAGCATCAGGAACTGGAAAAACGACACTCATCAAATTACTGTTAGGACTTTATAAGAATTACACAGGGGAGATCCTGATTAATGGAATGGATTTAAAGCAGGAGAGTCGACACATTCTACGAGCTTCTAGTGGTGTTGTTATGCAGAATGATCAATTACTACGAGGAACAGTTGCGGAGAATATCAGTTTATTCGATAAAAACATATTGATGGAAAAAGTTGAAGCCGCTGCACGGCATGCCTGCATTGCTGAAGATATTCTTGAAAAACCCTTGCAATATGATACGCAGGTTGGAGGCCTTTCTTCTGCATTTTCCAGTGGTCAAATGCAGAGGATATTGATCGCAAGGGCGATCTATGATCAACCAAAACTATTGATCATGGATGAAGGTACGGCAAATTTAGATGAAATTAATGAAATAAAAATAGGCAATTCCCTGAATACCCTTGATTGTTTAAAGATTTATATTACTCACAGACCCGCATTAGTGGAACGAGCTAATCGTGTTTTTGTAATGTCAGTAGATGGTCTGGCTCCAGTGTCAAGAGATGAAGCTTTAAGTTTGATGGGGCACGAAACTACAACCGTGGACGTATAAAATAATGCATGAACTTGGAGTACCTTTACCTAAATCTCCTGAAGCGTATTTAAATCAGGAAGTAACCGAGTTATGTCACGAAATTGAGGATATTTTACGGGATTTCGAATTGAAGTTAAGTCAAAAAAGTATCAATAAACGCGATATAGTGGTGCGAATTGAAAATAGTGTTTTTCAACGAGAGATTTGCCGGGAAGAAATATTCTCATGGTCGCCAGTTTATGAACATTCTACAATGTTAAGACTAAGCTCAACTACTCAAGAGTTTGAAAAGAAGAAATATACTCTTAGTGAACTTGCAGTTTGTTTTGATAATCTGGATGAACTGAAAAGCTCTGAGCGACTTCCTCAAACATGTAAACGTTTTTTTTCGCCAGAGAATGAACACAGGATCAGAAAACGTGGAATGTATAGCTATAGAGATCCAACTGGCAATCGAATGAGATTTCTTCATCCTGCTAATGTAAAGCCGGAACTTGAGCTATTAATATCCAGAATCGCCCCTGAATATCCTGTTAACAAGGTATTTAAGGCTATTTATGCGTTATATGTTTTACTAATAATTCATCCTTTTTATGATGGTAATGGACGAACTTCCCGTGGACTTTTTAACACCCTTCTGCTCAGAGATGGTGTATGCTCTCTCCCTGTTGTTCCGCTAGCAATCTATAAGTTGAAATCAGAAGGATTTTTCGAAGTTTGTTTCAAGCTTTCTTTTCTTAACGAAGAGACAGGCCTACTGGAACTTGTGAGGTTTTTTTATAGTATCGTGTGGGATCTACACAGGAATGAGCT